>OMJB01000038.1 GCA_900299255.1 Sphingobacteriales bacterium | reverse complement strand
CGGATACTGTTGGTGTTGGGTTAACAACAACAACAGCACTGCCCGACATATTGCTGGAACAACTGGTCGAAGACATATAAGCTACAGCAGTATAGGTGCCAGCCGTAGTAAACAACCCAAAGTCAATTGCCGAGCCGGTACCTGTAATGGTGCTGCCCACCAGCGTAGTGCCTCTGTATAATTTATACACAACACCCACACTTGAGCTGCTCAGTCCTATATGCACCCCTGCACCACCGGCGCAATAACTGCCGCCGCCCGTTACAGTAAATACTGTAGGCACCGGATAAACAGTAACTATAGCGCTGCCCAGCATGGTGGCACTGCACGATGTGCTGGCAAAGGTGCCCAGCACTGTATAAGTACCTCCAACCGTCTGCGCACCAAAATCTATAGCCGTACCAATACCTGCTATCGGTGATCCTACAGGTGTAGTACCACGGTACAACTGATAGTTAACACCGGTAGCCGATGCCACCAGCCCTATATGCACTCCTGCGCTGCCGGCACACATGGTACCGCCACCCGTTACATTGATCAGTGCAGGTGCCACATTCACAACAATTGTTGCTGTGCCATACATAGTATTTACGCAGCCGGTTGATGTATTTGTACCCTTAGCGGTATAAGTACCTGCTACCAGGAATGTACCAAAATCAATAGCTGCACCTGTGCCTGCAACAGCAGTGCCTACCAAAGTTGTACCTCTGTACAACTGATAGCTTACACCCACAACTGAATTATTCAGCCCAATATGTAATCCCGAACCACCCGAGCAGGTTGTTCCGCCGCCGTTAATTGTATCTACCCTTGGCAATGCACTGATGGTAACAGTTGCAGAGCCGGTCATAGTTGTCTGGCACGTAGTGCTGGTGCTGGTAGCTACCACAGTATAAGTTCCGGCAGCAGTCTTCAGCCCAAAGGATAAAGCACCACCTGAACCTGAAACCGGACCACCAACAGTTGATGTACCATTGTACAACTGATACAATACGCCAACCTGTGAACCTGAAAGCCCTACCGCCACACCTGATCCACCTGAGCAGTAAGTACCACCACCGGTTACAAAGTAAGCTGTAGGAGCAGCATTTAATGTTATAACCGCAGTACCGGCCATTGTATTAATACAGCCAGTTGTAGCATCGGTTGCCTTAACTGTATAACTTCCCGCCGTAGCCTGCAGGCCAAAATCGAGCGCAGCACCTGTACCCGCAAGCGCAGTACCCACAGCAACAGTCCCCCTGTACAACTGATAGTTTACACCCGCAGTACTTCCTGATAAATACACATGCAGCCCGGCTCCGCCCGCGCACATAGCCCCGCCACCTGTTACGTTATATACTGTTGGCAATGGATTAACCGTAATTACTGCACTGCCCGTCATTGTATTGGTACATGGCGTACCAGCATAGGCAGCAGTAACAGTATAAGTCCCTGCTACAGTCTGTAATCCGAAATCAAGAGCCGAACCCGTACCTGCTACCGGAGACCCAACGGCTGTAGTGCCGCGGTACAACTGATAAACAACGCCCGTATTAGACCCCGACAAACCAACATGCAGGCCAGAACCTCCTGTACAGAAGCCGCCGCCGCCGGTTACATTGTAGGCAGTAGGAGGCGCCAGCGTACTGATCACCGCGCTGCCATACATATTATTTACACAGCCCGTTGCTGTATTCGTAGCAATTACTGTATATGTGCCTGTTGTTGTAAACGCACCAAAATCAAGTGCCGCACCGGTGCCAGACAGCGCACTGCCTACCGGGCTCCCGCCACGGTACAGTTGATAAGTAACCCCACCTATAGAACCGCTCAATCCTACGTGCAATCCTGGGCCTGCACAATAGCCACCGCCACCGGTTACGCTATATACCGCCGGCAACGGATTAATAACCACAGTTACCGAACCTGTCATTGTATTTACACAGCCTGTAGTGGCATCTGTAGCTTTCACCGTATAGGTACCAGCAGCAGTCTGATTACCAAAACTGATGGCAGATCCCGTACCTGCAACAGCACTTCCCACTGTAAGGCTACCTGAATATAACTGATAATTTACACCCACATCAGAATTCGATACACCTATTGGCACACCCGAACCACCGATACAGTAACCGCCGCCGCCTGTAATATTATATGCAGTAGGCAGCGGATTAACCAATACCGTAACACTGCCCGTCATTGTATTGCTGCAGCCCGTAGTAGTATTTGTACCAACCACCGTATAAGTGCCTGCCACATTCTGCAAACCAAAGTTCACCAGTGCACCTGTACCCACCAGCACTGCACCTACCGCAGTGGTTCCACGGTATAGCTGATACCTGATTGATGGCTGTGAAGCCGCAAGGCCCACAGCAACACCTGTACCACCCGCACAAAGGCTGCCGCCACCTGTTACAGTGTACTGCAATGGCAGCGGATTGATAGATACTGTTACGCTGCCGGTCATATTGCTGGTGCAGCCTGTGATTGCATTAGTGGCAGTTGCTGTATAAACACCCGCAGCAGTCTGCAATCCAAAATCAAGCGCCGAGCCTATGCCCGCAACCGCACTGCCAACTGCTACACCACCCAGGTACAACTGGTAGTTGATACCCGCAACAGAAGCAGCTAAACCAACATGAACACCCGCTCCACCAAAACAATAAGCACCTCCGCCCGACATAGGAATTGAAGCCGGCAGCGGATTAATTGAAACAGTTACACTACCTGTCATCATGCTTGAGCAACCGGTAGTGGCATCAGTGGCTTTAACAGTATAGGTGCCTGCTGTTGTGTAAGAGCCAAGAGCTAATGCTGATCCCGTTCCGGCAACTGCACTGCCCACTACCGTTGTCCCCATCATTACCTGATAGTTAACACCTGTCTGAGAGCTAGCCAGGCCTATTGCAGCTCCTGTGCCGCCTGCGCAATATCCGCCACCGCCTGTTACAGTATAGGCTGTGGGCAGCACATTGATAATAATGATAGCACTACCGGTCATGTTATTCACACACCCTGTTGCTGTGTTGGTTGCAACAACAGTATAAGTACCCGCTGCCGAAAACGTTCCAAAAGTAATTGCACTACCTGTGCCACTTACCGGAGAACCCAAAGAAGTTACACCATTATATAACTGATAAGTAACCCCGGCCTGCGATCCACTCAGGTAAATGGGTAATCCTGCACCACCCGCACAAATTGGCCCACCGCCTGTAACGGTGTAAGCTGTTGGCAATGCATTAATTGTTATAACAACGCTGCCTGTCATATTGTTCACACAGCCGGTTGTAGTATTGGTTGCCACTACTGTATAAGTACCTGCCGTTGTTTGCAGTCCAAAATCAAGTGCTGCACCTGTACCAGCCATGGGAGTACCAACTGCTGTAGTACCCACATACAACTGGTAATCTATACCCATATCAGAATTGCTCAGTCCTATATGCACGCCTGTGCCGCCCAAACAGTAACTACCACCACCTGTAACAGTAAACTGCGTAGGTAATGGATTAATAACTATCACCGCAGATCCCGTCATATTCGACGAACATGCACTGATAGTACCTACAACTGTATAAGTTCCGGCAAGTGCCTGCGCCCCAAAATCAAGTGCCGCACCTGTACCGGCCAGCGCACTGCCTATCGCAGTAGTACCATTGTACAACTGGTAGCTGGTGCCGATATCTGAATTGCTCAAACCAATATGCACACCCGTACCGCCTGCACAATAAGCGCCACCACCGGTTACCGTATATATGTTAGGCAAACCGATAGTGCTTACTACCACACTGCCCGTCATGTTGGCGTTGCAGCCTGTAGTTGTATTTGTTGCAACAACCGTATAGGTACCTGTAGCTGTCTGCAAACCAAAACTAATCGCAGAGCCTGTGCCGGCAACTGCGCTACCCGTAATGGTTCCGCCCAGGTACAACTGATAACTTACGCCAACCGCAGAGCCACTCAGCCCAACCGGCGCGCCGGCACCGCCTGTACAATAACTGCCACCGCCTGTTACATTAAATACTGCCGGCAATGGCTCAATGGTTATCACCGCACTGCCAGACATATTCGAAGTACATCCGGTAGTTGAGTTGGTTGCCTTTACCGTATAGGTGCCAGCTCCCGTATATAAACCAAAATTGAAAGTAAATCCTGTGCCGGCATAAGGAGCGCCAACAGGTGTTGTACCCAGGTACAGCTGATAGTCTACGCCAATATCTGAGTTGCTCAGCCCTACAGGCTCACCGCCGCCACCAAAGCAGTAACCACCGCCGCCGGTTACAGCATAAACGGTTGGAGCAGCATTTACAACAACAACTGCGCTGCCGTTCATTACAGCAGTACATGCAGTTGATGAATTGGTAGAAACAACAGTATAAGTGCCTGCCAGCGCCTGTACACCAAACGACAGCGCACCACCTGTGCCCAGCATAGTTGTACCGGCAATCAGTACACCGTTCCTGTATAACTGATAATAAAAACCGGGGTCAGAGCCGCTCAAGCCAACCACAACACCAGCGCCACCGGCACAATAGCCTCCGCCACCTGTTACATTAAACAGGTTGGGCGCAGGGTAAACTGAAATATTTGCAGTGCCCAGCATTGTTGTTGCACAATGCGTAAGCGCATCTGTACCAATCACAGTATAGGAACCAGCCACAGTTTGCGGGCCAAAGCTCAGTATAAAACCAGTACCTGACAGCGGCGCACCAACGGCTGTAGTACCACGGTACAACTGATAGTCAATACCTACAGCCGAGCCTGGTAAGCCAATTACAATACCAGGGCCACCGGCACACATACTGCCACCACCGGTAATTGTCATCATAGCCGGCACGGGGTGCACCGTTACCTGCACAGTAGCATTACAGCCACTGCCTATTGAATAACTCACGGTTGTAAAACCCGGAGAAACACCAGCTATTACGCCTGATGTAGCGCCAACTGTTGCAATTGTCGGATTACTGCTGGTCCATATACCACCTGTTGGCAAACTGCTCAGTGTAGAAGTAGAACCCGTACATACTGCCGGAAGGCCTGTGATGGAACTAGCACCAAAACTCACCGTTACAGTAACCGTAGCAAAGCATCCACCGCTTAGCGTATAAGTAATGTCAGCAGTACCTGTTGCCACACCGGTTACCAAACCCGTGCCGCCACCTACAGTTGCTACAGACGGATTACCGCTGCTCCATACGCCACCTGTTGGCGATGCACTTAATAAAGATGTATTTCCGGTACATATAGAAAGGCTGCCGGTTATAGGCCCGGTAAGGCCATTAACGGTTACAGGGAACACAGCAAAGCAGCCTGTCCCTACTGTATATGTAATATTAGCAACACCTCCCGATAGGCCCGTTACCAATCCTGATGCAGGTACTACACTGGCTATGCCCGGCGCGCCCGATGTCCATGTGCCGCCCGGCGTGGTGTTGGTCAGTATGGTTGTTGCCCCCACACATATAGTTGACGTACCATTAATCACACCTATTGTACCTACTGTTACAGTAGCTGTGGCATAGCAGGTTCCACCAAATGTATAGGTAATGTCTGATGTACCGTTTGAGATACCGGTCACCACCCCGCTCGAGGAGCCTACTGTTGCTACAGCAGGCACGCTGCTGATCCATGTGCCGCCACCCGGCGAAGAGCTTAATGTACTGGTAGAACCGGTGCAGAGGCCCAGCACACCTGTAATGGCACCCGGCGAAGAATTAACAGTAACTGTTGTAGCCGCAAAGCAGCCGCCTGCCATGGTATAGGTAATACCCGCAGCACCTGCACTTACGCCCAGCACTATACCGTTGGCCGACCCCACCTGCGCCACAGCCGTATTGCTGCTGGACCAGGTGCCGCCAGATGGCGTTGAATTTAATGTTGTAGTCAGCCCCACACAAACCGATGTAGTACCTGTAATGGCTGAAGGCCCTGTTGATACTGTTACCTGCTGGCTCACAAAGCAGCCGCCTGTAAGTGTATAAGTAATATTGGCGGTACCGACGCTGCCACCAGTCACAACACCGGAACTCGATCCTACCGAAGCAACCGCAGCGTTACTGCTAGTCCATACACCACCGCCAGGAGTTGAACTCAGTGTTGACGTTCCGCCTGTGCAAAGCGCAAATGTGCCTGTAATTGCAGATGGTGCTGTTGTTACATTCAGTGTGGCTGTAGCCACGCATCCGGGGCTGTAGGTATAAGAGATCACAGTTGAGCCCGCCGATACCGCAGTAGCTACACCAGAAGCTGAGCCTATTGTGGCAACCGCTGTATTGCTGCTCGTCCATGTACCTCCGGGCCATGTGGCTGTAAAAGTCTGCGTACTGCCTGTACATAGCGATGGCGATGTGGGCGAAACATTCAAATTGTAATTAAAGGTAAAAGGCGTAGACGCAATACCATTCGCCACAACCTCCAGCGAATATGTTCCCGCAGGCACAGATCCCGGAATACTGAAGCTTACCGTATCAGCAGCAGAGCCCCTCTTCACGCCGGTGCTGTTCCAGTTAAATGTCTTAGTGTAATAAACATTACTGCCCGATGTAAGCCTGATCAAAGGATAGTTCGATGCATTCTGCCAGTCATCACCATAGCAGGCGCCCTCTGAGATACCGTTAAACAATGTGCCTGTTGCCAGAAATGTATCGCAGTTGGTACGCTTAATAGTGCTCACAGTAGGCTTTCCGGCTGCCAGTGGCGAACCAAATGGAGTGTACACATAGTACCTGGTGCCTGTCTGGTAAGAGTACAGCACCGAACCATCTGGCAGATCCAGCAGGTTAGAAATAAACACCTGAGCGCCAAAAGTCAGGCCGCCTGTTGGCGCATTGATTTGTGTAAATGTATTTGTCTGGTAATCAAATTCGTAGTAAGAAGTTGGAGATGGAAAGTGGTTGCCTGATGTAGGCAGCGGCGATACCGGGCACAGTATTTTGCCATTCACCATCATAGCCGCAGGTGCATCGGGCGTACCCTGTGCACTCGGTATAGTTGGCCCTGTAGCCCACGAACCCGGCGCCGTTGTGCCTGATGGCGTATAATACGCAGTAGCACCGGTAGAACCGATAAAGAACGCCCTGCCATCGGGCAGCAGGAATCCTGCACCCGCTTCAAAACCATAAGGGTCAAACAATGCCACCGGGCAAACGGCGTCATTCACCCACGTACCTGTAGATGGTATATAGCGCTCAGATGTTGGCCCATAGTTGTCCAGAAACAAAATACTGTTATCAGGCAGCTTTACCCATGCAGCCTCATTATCCCAGCGCAGACAGTTAGGCGCTGATGCATAGGTATTGGTAGCAGGGTCCCATATCTTATTGCCAAAGCCCGCCTGCCCTTGCAGCACTTTGCCATCCGGCAGTATCTCAGAGTTGCCATCTGATATAGTCATGCCTGGTGCAGGCGTTGCAGTCCACGCATTGGTTAAGGGGTTGTAAACCTCACCGGCAGCGCCGCCTGCGCCATATTCACCGCCCGCCACATAAAGCCTTCCGTCTCTCAGCAGCTGCGATGAAAAGTACAAACGGTCGTTGATCATAGGTGCCGTTTGCGACCACGTTCCGTTCACATAGCTGCCGTGTATATCGGGTGTGAGTTTGTCCCATACCTTGCCCTGCCCGCCACCGGAGCGGCTCTTGCACAGCACTGTGCCATCACTCATCAGTATCATTACCCCACCATTGGCATCTGGAGCCAGATTGGCTACCGGCGTCCATGTGCCCACCTGTGCAAATGAACGATTGCCACCCAGCATTGTTACCAGCACCAGCAGCAACGCTGCACCAGATTGCATCAGCTTCCTGCCCGATGTACTTACACGTAGATCTTTCCTCATAAAAAAACCGTTAAAAATTTTCAACAATATACAATGCAATAATTGACCAAAAAAAGATATTTAGCAATGTGATGTATTAAAACACAAATTAAAACATATACAGCAATAATTTCATTAACAAACCATTATCATTTCGAAGTTAAGGGAAAATTTGAAATGCAGGGGGGATTTTTTAATATTTATTTTGAGGGTAGTCTAGAGATGCCCCAGCTATTCATGACACCTCAGTTGCTTTTGTTCCAGCAGTGTCTACTTAACTAAGTAATATGTGCTATCCAAGGGACTCTGCGGTTGTGGGCATCGATCTTGCTGTGGTTTACATTCACAAGTTACAAATTTTGCTCATGATTTAACAAATGTCAGGTAACCGTGGTAAGAGGCAGATACTGTACGAGCACAAAAAAAAGGCTCAAACTGTTCCCAGCCAAGCCTTTAAATTGTTCCTGTGGTGACCGCGTCAGGATTCAAACCTGAAACCTTTTGATCCGTAGTCAAATGCTCTATTCAGTTGAGCTACGCAGCCATTCCTTTTTAAGGACTGCAAAGGTACGGAAAATTCTCAGAAAGCAAAAAAAACAGTGCATCTTTGCTTGTATGAATATCGAAATCTGGTCGCTGGGCAGGGAAAATGACGCTTATATAGACGAAGGGATCAGGTATTATTTTCAGAAAACAAAGCCCTACAACCCCATTGAGCTGGTATTGCTACAAACGCCCAAAAAACTGGCCACCACAGATATAGAGCGCACCAAACTGCAGGAAGAAGAGCTGATACTCAAAAAACTGCAGCCCGGCCACTTCTTGATCCTGCTCGATGAAAAAGGTAAAATGCTGGATTCCATGCAATGGTCGCAGCAAATGCAGCTGTTCATGAACCGCGGCATAAAAACGCTGGTGATACTGATAGGTGGCGCATTCGGTGTTACCGAAACCATCCGCCGCCGTGCCGATCTTTGCTGGTCTTTGTCGCCACTGGTATTTCCGCATCAGCTGGTGCGGCTCATAGTAGCAGAGCAGGTATACCGGGCTTTCAGCATTCTAGCCAACTCGCCCTACCACCACAAATAACCGGGTGATAAAAGTGTGAATTTATTGTTGTAATCAGGCAGTAATTTCGGTTGGTATATTTAAGGCATTACATTTGTTTTAAATTTCCATAACTGCATCATGACATACACAATTTTAATCATAGCAGTAACCGTACTGATTTCTTTTGCGGGCTTCAACAGCGAAGACCTGATCAACCGGCTTATACTCTGGCCCCGTAAAATGGACAACCCAGCCGAGTACTACCGCCTGCTTACATCCGGCTTTGTCCATGCCGACTGGATGCACCTAGTATTCAATATGTACACACTCTACGTATTTGGCACTACAGTGCAGGGGCTGTTTGCATTTCTGGGAGCCAGCCAGCAGCTGTACCTGATGCTGTACCTCACGGGTATTGTCATCGCATCTCTTCCTTCTTTTCTTAAGAACCAGCGAAACCCCTATTACCGGTCACTGGGTGCATCTGGCGGTGTAGCCTCCATTATCTTCTTCACCATTTATTACTACCCATGGTGGCGCATAACCATCTTCCCTATACCCGTGGGCATACCAGCAGTACTATTCGGCGTGTTATATCTGGCTTATGAGGCTTACATGGCAAAACGGAGTGCAGGCAATGTAAACCACGATGCCCACTTCTGGGGCGCTGTTTTCGGGCTGTTTTTCGCGCTCGTACTGGATCCGTCGCATGGCATTGATTTCATCAATACTATTACCCACCCTGCCTGATATCAGAGCCGGGTACATTTAACCACCAGCACAGACTCAGTACTATCAGTGATTTTGTACCGCTCGTCTATGCGCATGCCCGATACCCAGGCTATCCGCTTACCGGTTTGCAGTATCAGTACGTCGTCTTTCTTATTCACAGGTACTTTCATGTCTATAAGCAACCTGCTCACTTTTTTCTTCTTAATCTTCATCCCCAGCGGATACAGATAGTCGCCCTGCTTCCGTGGCCTGAGCGTAAGCGGAAATTCGATATGCTTCATATCCAGCCATGCTTCCATCACATCTGCTGGTATTGCATCCGGCTTTTTCTGAACGGAGAACGAAAAAGAGTATTTGCCCGCATGTATGGTACACGGCACCGACTCAATACTTACAAAATCGGCCCGGGTTGTTACGATGCTCGTTATGATCAGAAAATCGCGGTCCCTGATAACCTTGTGGCTTTCTGAAGTTATGTAGCGCCCGCTCTCTGATGTAAGCAGGCTTAGTATATGCGGCACCTGCCCGGGCGTGAACCCGTAAGGCCTGAATAATTCATAACATAAAGTCTCCCGCTGCGGCTGTTGTATAAATTTGCGGATAGGCAGATAAACATCCTGCCCCCTGTGTTCCAGCATCTTTTTCCGTACCGTTTCTATTGCCCTCATAAATATCTGCTCCGCCTGTGCAAACCGTACAATACTTTCACTCACATTCGTTTCCGCATTAGGAAACAACTCCTTAACCACAGGCACAATTTTGTGCCGCACCGCATTGCGCAGATAATCATCGCTGGCATTAGATACATCCTCCCTGAACACCACTTCATTTGCTCCGGCATAGGCTGAGATCATATCTTTTGTAGCAAAAAGCAACGGTCTGATTACATTTCCGTTCTCGGACAGAATGCCATGCAACCCACTGATACCCGTGCCTTTAAACAGGTTGATCAGCAGCGTCTCCAAATTATCGTTGGCATGGTGCGCAGTGGCTATTCTGCTGTAATGATGATGGCTCCTGATCTGCTCAAACCATTCATACCGCAGTATCCTTGCTGTTTCCTGTATACCTTTTTTCCACTCTGCGGCCTTGTTCTTAGTATCAAACTGCACCGAATAAAACTGCACCGCCCTCTGGGCGCACCATAACTTCACAAACTGCTCATCACTTTCTGAGTCCTGCCCCCGCAGCCCGAAATTGCAGTGCGCCACAGCAAAAGGTATCCCGGCTGCATAAAACAAATTACACATAACCATAGAATCCTCCCCCCCGCTTACGGCAAGTAGCACTGCCTGCCCCGGCTGTGTATACTTTGCCGCGTTCCAGTGTGCAATAAACTGTTCTGATAATATCATTGGTTGTGGTACCTGTTTTACTTCAATAAATAAAGCATCGTTACTTAATACGCAAGGTCGTCATAGGCTGTCCTCAGCTCACCAAACGAATGCATATCCTGTTTGGCCTTTGCCTGTGCCATACCTTCCTCATACATCTTCAGTGCAGCGTCAGCCGTTCCGGCCCTTTCCAGCAGTTTGCCTAAATGGTAGTAAGTGGCCACATATCCCGGTTCATTCTTCAGGTTGATTTCAAAATGCTGCCTGGCCGCTGCCTCATCGCCTGCTTTAATCAACTCAAGTGCCAGTGCATGGTTCAGAAAACAATCATTTGGCGACTGCGCCAGAAATGCTTTCAGTTTTTCTATTCTATCCGTCATAATGCTCTCATTCTCTATCAAAAGTAAAAAACTATTGGCGCAGTACGAAAAAGGACAGGCTGCACGAAGCAGCCTGTCTGAAAATAAAATAAATAACCACCCTTTAGTTTGCAATCACGAGCCTTGTTATCAGCTTATTCTCAGGGTGCGCCCTTTCCGTATAACGCAGTGTATATGCGCCGCTGGCGTACCCTGCTACGCTGATGTTTGTGGTGGCACCCGTGCATGGTGTTTCATACACCACCCTACCCAGCGCATCTATCAGCTGCAGCGATCCGTCAATTTGCTCGGTACCCGTAAGTTCCACCCTTACCACATCCCTGGCCGGGTTTGGATAGGCTTCCACAGACAGTGTTCCGGCAGTTACATTATTAACTCCCACAAACTGATCGCCGGTATAGAAATACTGCGAATAACCACAGCCAAAGTCGTGGCCATACGTCCCTGAATAGCTGTAGCCATGCATCGGAATTGTGAGATTGGTTGCATACTGCCTTACAGATATAAATCCGGCACCTGCAGCTGCATTTGCCCACCAGTACAGGCCGTCACAGCCGCTGTCTGAAATAGCCAGCCGGTAAAGCCCGGCCGGTAAAATAATGGTATCAATGTACAGTGAATCTCTTGTTGCGCCTACATGCTGAGCAACCACCGTATTGTTGACATCATAAATTGCCCAGCTGGTTTCGCTGGTAGTAGAACCCGATGCCACTACTGCATGATTAGCCCTGAACACAATTCTGAAAGGTGTAGGCCACACAGGTGCCATTGTAAACTGCGATGTCATTGTATTATTTGTAGCATCGTCATCGGCAGTGCCATTTACTGCAGTAATAGTTGATACAAAAGTATAATTACCCGTAGTGCCTGCCAGTGTGCTTAATTCAGGCAGCAAAGGCAGCGTAATATCTGTACCTGCCAGAGATGCCAGATATCCAGTCCAGGTATAGTCAATCATAGAATAACCCGATACACCATAGTGGAAAGTAATGCTGGTAATAGCTGTAGCACCAGTGTTCTTCAAATGTATTTTAGGTGATCCACATATGGGGTTTTCCCTGAAGAAATTCTCATCATTGGTAGGTGCAATGATCCAGTCTATTGATGCATCCAGCGTCTTGTTCATTCCTTTATAGAAAAACAGAGCACCTTCAAAACCATAGCCGCCGCCACCGTTGCCAGCGTAGGGTTCAAACTGAATATCCACATTCACTGGCACTCCTGCAATAACGCCCGGTAGTTTATGGAAATTAGGGTACACCATATTTCCGGGGCACCAGTTACCCCTTTCATATATCCATGTGCCCGATTGTGGCCACAATTCATTCCTTCCGCAGTCAGACCTCCAGATATAGTAGCTGTCCACTTTGGCACTGTTCAGATACACACTGTAGGTATGAGGCATAAATTCACAGCACTGATTCACATCGCTGCCGTGGCCAGATACAACATACTTCAGTTCAGCTGCCTGAGTACCCGCCGGGGCTGTAAAGTTTTTGTAAGGCAGGAAGACGTTGATGTTGTTTGAATCGTGGTGCGTAGTATCACCATAAGTACGGTAACCATGCCATAGCCTGTTTACGCTGATCACGTCCCTGTCGGGCGTACCCTCAATAAAAATAAACTGAATGTTAGTTGTGAATCCGCCCGAATAACCCGAGTAAGCAGTGCGAATTGTAGCCGGGCCGTGCAATACGCCTGCATAATCAGTTAAATCATACACATAATGCTGCTTCCACGTCCACGGAGTGCGTGGAGCACCTGCATTTGCATAGGGTGTAATCAACCTACCCAGGTCCAGGGTATCGCCACCTGGTGTCATCAGGTAGTTGTCTACCGTATAGTCCCAGTCACCACAGTACGTAGGCGACCCGGGGCAAACATACTTACCCAGCGTAAATACCATATATATCTTCCTGTAGGTAGTTCCCGGTGCAGGAAACGTGATGGTGGTGTCATAATTCCCGTAGCCGGGCATCTGTACGTCGTAATGCGCCTGCACTTTGGTTGTGTCTCCGGCAGCCGCACGGGATGCAAAATTGAAAACCAGCAAGGCACAAATCAGGTAAATAACTTTCCTCATTGTTATATTTTTATTAACCGGCAAATATAGGCGATTATCGTTTTAACAATATTACTTATAATAAATAGTAATTTGTAGGCACGAAAATCGTACCTTTGCACCCCCGAAGCGAAAAATCAATACGCTACGGACCACTAAATTTTCAATTAAATGCCTGGTTTTACTGTTGCAATTGTAGGAAGGCCCAATGTGGGTAAATCAACTTTATTTAACCGCCTGCTAGAGCAGCGCAAAGCTATTGTTGATGACCAGAGCGGCGTAACCCGCGACAGGCAGTACGGCGTTGCCGACTGGAACGGAAAATACTTCAATGTCATTGATACCGGAGGGTTTGTTTCCAGGTCTGAAGACGTTTTTGAACGGGAAATCAGAAAACAGGTAATTATTGCACTCGATGAGGCCGACCTGATCCTGTTTGTATGTGATACTATTACCGGTATTACCACCCAGGACGAAGATATGGCCGAAGTACTCCGCAAGTCTTCAAAACCAGTCTTGCTGGTAGTGAATAAGGTAGATAATCACGAGCGGGCACTGTTTGCCACTGAATTCTATGCACTGGGGTTTGAAAAAACCTTCATGCTGTCGTCTATCTCCGGCAGCGGCACCGGCGAATTGCTGGACGAGGTGGTGTCTCATATAACTGAGGAAACCGTTCCGGAAGAGTCTGATAAAGATGGCAATCCGCTGCCCAAGTTTGCCATAATCGGGCAGCCCAATGCGGGCAAATCTACCCTGCTCAATGCACTGATTAACAAGGAGCGCACTATTGTATCTGATGTTGCCGGTACCACCCGCGATACCATACATACCCACTACAAGCACTTTGGCAAGGAGTTTATGCTGATTGATACTGCCGGTATCCGCAAAAAAAAGAATGTACACGAAGACCTGGAATTTTATTCGGTGATCCGTGCTATCAAGGCCATGGATGAGGCAGATGTGTGCATGATACTCATTGATGCAAAAACCGGCATGACCGCGCAGGATGTGAGCATTTTCAGTCTTGCAGCAAGAAAAGGAAAGGGCATAGTGATACTGGTAAATAAATGGGACCTGCTGGAAAAAGAAACCAATACAGCCCGCGACTACGAAAAAGAAATAAAAGAGCGAATAGAGCCTTTTACTGATGTACCTGTTATTTTCATATCAGCCAAGGAGAAAACCAAGATCTACCAGGCAATGGAAAAAGCGCTGGAGGTGTATGACAACCGCAACCGCAGAGTAACTACCTCTGTGCTCAATGAAATAATGCTCAGGGAAATAGAACGCTACCCGGCACCTATGACCCGTGGCTATACCGTAAAAATCAAATTTGTGCAGCAGGTACCTACAGCAGTACCCTCATTTGCATTTTTCGCCAATCACCCTGACGGCATTAAAGAACCCTATAAAAACTTTCTGGAAAACAAACTGCGCAGCCATTTTAACTTCAGTGGTGTGCCGGTAAGAATATTCCTGCGTAAGAAATAGTAAGGAAGAGCCAGAACAAGGCATGATGCAATTAGAAAACAGGTAAAACAATACCGTTGAAAACAAGAACATTAGTAAAAGATAAAGTCAATATAATTACACTCGGCTGCTCCAAGAATATGGTAGACAGCGAGGTGCTGAGCGGCCAGCTCAATGCCAGCGGCATTGAAGTAATTCATGAAAACAAAAAGCTGGACCACAATATAGTAGTAGTGAATACCTGTGGCTTTATAGACAAGGCTAAAGAAGAAAGTGTAAATACCATTCTGGATCAGGTGGCACTGAAGAAAAAAGGCAAGCTGGACAAATTATATGTAACTGGATGTCTGAGCGAACGCTACCGCAACGACCTGCTGAAAGAAATACCTGAAGTAGATGCATGGTTTGGTACTATGGAACTGCCGCTGATGCTAAAGCAGCTCAATGCCGATTACAAATCTGAACTGATTGGCGAACGCCTGCTGAGTACCCCAAAACACTATGCATACCTGAAGATATCTGAAGGTTGCAACCGCACCTGCTCTTTCTGCGCCATACCGCTGATGAGGGGTGCGCATGTATCCAAAACCATTGAAGAGGTTGTAGCTGAGGCTAGGAAACTGGTATCAATGGGCGTTAAAGAGGTAATGCTCATTGCGCAGGAACTCACCTACTACGGCCTTGATATTTATAAAAAACGCGCCCTGTCTGAATTACTGAAACACCTCTCAGATGTGCCGGGCCTGCATTGGATAAGACTGCATTACGCCTACCCTTCCAAGTTTCCGCTGGATGTGCTGGATGTTATGCGCGAGCGCCCCAACATCTGCAACTACCTGGACATGCCGCTGCAGCATATATCAAACAATATGCTCACGGCTATGAAACGCCAGATTACCCGCGATGAGATAACAGACCTCATAGCCAATGTGCGGGACCGTGTGCCGGGTATTTGTATCAGAACAACGCTTATTACCGGCTTCCCCGGCGAAACACGTGACGATGTGGAAGACCTGAAACAATTCCTGATAGACACACGGCTCGACCGGGTTGGTATATTCACTTATTCGCACGAAGAGAACACCACTGCTTACGAACTTATAGACAACATACCTGCCGAAGAAAAAGAAGCACGCGCGCAGGAGATAATGGAAGTACAGCAGGAGATTTCTTACGAAAAGAACCAGGAGAAAATAGGCAATACCTACGAGGTAATTGTAGATAAGAAAGAAGCCGGCCGCTACCTGGCCCGCACAGAATTTGACAGTGTGGAAGTGGATAATGAAGTGGTGATACACTCAAAAACACCACTGCCCATAGGAGATTTTGTGAAGGTAAAAATTACCAAGGCATTTGATTACGACCTGGAGGGGGAAGTGATATGATAGAGCTTTTGCAATCTCCCCCTCAATGCATCCTGTAATACTTCCCCGGCAATGCTTTTATCACTCCCTGCATTTCAAGCTGCAACAGTGTGGCGGCCAGCATAGAATTGGGCAGGCCTGTATGGTGAAACAATTCATCGGCATGTACATTATCCCGCCCACGGAGCAGGTCTACCACCTTTTGTTCGTCGGCCGAGAAATTGAGGAATAGTTGTTTTTGCACCGCTTTGGGCTTCTTTTCCTGGTCCCAGTTCATCATTTCTATCAGGTCCTGGGGCTTGGTTATCAGTCCGGCAATATTAGTGCGTATCAGTTCATTGCATCCGGCACTCCGGCTGTCGTTCACCCTGCCGGGGTAAGCCGCTACTTCGCGGTTGTATCCGCCGGCCATATGGGCCGTAATTAGAGCACCACCGGTTATGGAGCCTTCTACCACCACCGTTACATCGCTCATGCCAGCCACAATGCGGTTGCGCATCGGAAAGTTGTTCCTGTCGGGCAGCGTATCTGATGGGAATTCGGTCAGCAGGCCACCGCAGGCTAGCATTTCTTCTGCCAGCTCACGGTGCGAGTGCGGGTAAATCCTGTCCAGCCCATGCCCCAGCACACCCACTGTGGCTATACCCCGCTGCACACATTTGCGGTGCGCTATGCCATCTATGCCCAGCGCCATGCCGCTTACTATCAGCACACCTTCCAATGCCTGCAGGCCTTCAACCAGCTCTTCGGTAATCTGGTGGCCATAGTCAGTGTTTTTGCGTGTACCCACCACCGCTACAATTTTAGTTGCGTCCAGGTTAGCGTTTCCTTTATAAAAAAGCACCAGCGGCGCATCGCCGCAGTTACTCAGCCTTTTGGGGTAATTGTTATCCGGATGCAGTATCTGTATATCTTTCCTGATCACAAATTCCAGCTCCTTTTCAGCCTTCTTCAATATATCTGCATCCCTGAATCCTTTTGCCTTTATCTCACTAATGCCATCTACGGTTTTAAGCTCCTTCAGCGGTGCCTTAAACACAGCCGCCGCACTCCCGAACCGCTCCAGCAACAGCCGCGCAATCTTATGCCCTACGCCCGGCACATTAGTCAGTGCCAGCCTGTAAAATAGTTCCTCCTGTTCTCCTTTCAGTTCCATAGGTTCATCTCCTATTATTTTTTCTTCATCGCTCCATTAACTCTTTATTCATCCCCCACCCACTCAACCACTCAACCAATCAACCAACCAATCAACCAATCAACCAATCAACCAACCAAACTATCCCCTACCTTTGGCTTGTAAATTAAATAAAATGAAGAAATTGCTAAGTGTCTTTTTTATGATTATGTTTGGTTTCACCGGATTTGCAAAAGAGCAGAAGAAGAAACCAAAAACTACTACTGGCAATGAGCAGGTAACTTCTGTTGCCATCTCCCGCTCGGCATGTCATGGCCGCTGCCCGGTTTACCACTTCGAACTCAACAGGGCTGGCCTGGCAACGTATACCGGTATTGCCTTTATACCCGACTCAGGCACCTATACCAAAAACCTGGGCAGCGGATTTGCTAAAAAACTACTGGATATGATTGGCACTTACAGGCTGGACACCTGTATGGACAGCTATGTAAACAGGGTAACTGATGCCCCCGGATTGGAGGTAACGGTGCGCTACGGCAGTAAAACCAAAACGATAGGTAATGCGCACTATGGCCCACAGGTAGTAAGAAGAGTTGGCGTAATAATGGATAGTGTGCTGGGGCAGAAACTGGTTGAAAACACCCTTCAGCCGCTGGGTAAGTCGTGGCACAAAACAACCGGTGGGCATAAATGACCACCGGTTGCAATTGTAAATTATATTCTTCCTGATTAAGCCAGATGCAGTTTTTCTTTCTTGGCCAGCAGTTCTTCCACTGTTTCCCTGTACATCTCGTCAGGCACACAGCAGTCTACCGGACAAACAGCGGCACACTGTGGTTCTTCATGAAATCCCTGGCACTCTGTGCATTTTTCGGCAGTAATGTAGTACACATCAACTGCAACAGGAGCATGAGGTGCGCCTGCATCAGTAACCGAACCATCCATCAGCGTAAAGGATCCCTTCACTGAAGTTCCGTCTGCAATAGCCCATTCTGTTCCGCCCTCATAAATCGCATTATTAGGACATTCAGGTTCACATGCACCGCAGTTAATACACTCATCTGTAATCTTGATAGCCATAAGAAGTTTTTATATTTAGTTAATCTGCCCGCAAAGTTACAACTTCGCATCAAATTTCAATTAAACAGACAGTACTTTTAAAGAGAATATTTCATTAATTTTCTGAATTATGCCTGCAGGACTGAACCTCGAAAAACGAATAGAATTATTGTGCAAACTGGGAGTTTATCTGCAGTCTGGCGAGGAATCGTGGGCTAATGCCTGCACACGTGCCGAGCGGGCAAACGCATGGTTTACAGAAGATCACATTGCCCGGGCAACAGAAAACATTGTACAGCAGTTTCTGCAGCCCGAACAACTACACCAGTGGCTGGCCGGTTATACACTACCTGCCAGGGCTGTTACCGTAGGCATAGTGATGGCTGGCAATATACCGCTTGTTGGTTTCCATGATTTTCTATGTGGCTTTGTAAGCGGGCATAACCTGATGCTGAAACTCTCATCGAAAGACGAAGTGCTGATGGCCCACATATTATCCAAATTGATTGAATGGGAGCCACTTGTGTTCAAGCAGGTAAAAATTGCAGAGCGCCTCAATGAGTGTGATGCTTACATAGCTACTGGCAGCAACAATACCAGCAGGTATTTCCATCAGTATTTTGGCAAAAAACCAAACATCATCAGGAGCAACCGCACATCGGTGGCTATACTTGATGGCTCAGAAATAGACACTCAGCTGGAACAATTGGCTGATGATGTGTATCTGTACTATGGCCTGGGTTGCCGCAATGTGACGCAGGTATATGTGCCGCGTGGCTATAACTTTGAGCAGCTGCTACGGGTGTTCAACAAGCATAATAATTACGCTGATCTTAATAAATACAAAAACAATTACGATTACCACCTGGCAATATACCTACTGAACCGGGTACCATATATGAGTAATGAGTCTATTTTAATGGTGGAGAACGATTTACCCTTCTCGGCAGTAAGCGTGCTCCATTACAAATACTATGATGATAAAGCCGCGCTCGCTGCCGGGCTCTCCACCAACCCCGATATACAGGCTATTATAGGCAATGGGTTTGTGCCGTTTGGTACATCGCAAAAACCAGCCCTGTCCGACTATGCCGACGGAGTTGACACCATGGCATTTTTGTGCAGTTTGTAGTTTTCACACCACAGGCAGCCCCGCAAATTTTATTTCTACTGTGAGGTGGCTATGCCTCATTGTGCAATAGATTCGCGCTAACAATTGCGTTATTTTTATATTTTGTAATTTTCCAAAAAACCAATTAATATTATACTTCTCTTTTAGCGAAATTATCTGGCGAACAGGAATTTATGCTTTTGAGAGGGCAATAAACTATTGGAAATCATCAATACACCATTTAAAAAAAACAATCAGGAATTTAAAAATCGAAAATACATGTCGGGAATATTAAACAATATTTTGAGGATACTGATGCTCATTTCGCGCCCATTAAAAGCCCTTTCATTATACGGTGCGGCTATTATCCTTTTGGCTTTCTCCTATGCCATGTTTGTAGGCGACTCCATTGGCAGAGATCTGGTAATACTAATGGGCGAATTTACATCCCTGTTTCTGTACACACTCATTACTTCCGCCATATGGGCCTATACAATCTGGTACAGCTGCAGGCTGCTGTCTTATGCAAAAGAACAAAACAACACTAATAACATACCGGCAGAGTTACTGAAGTTCGGCCCCAGGGTGCTTTCATACAACGCAATGGTTATGATACAGCTTTGCATCCTGCACCTGCAGACCGTAGCAGATATTCACGGATACGCACTGCTGGGCATGTGGGCTGGCATGAATCTTTTTTACGCCCTGCTCGATATAACTTTCACTGCAAACACCCGCAAGGGATTGTGGTATGGCAGCTCAATTTTAGTGGCATTGGCCTATATAGGGTATCTTTTGTCCATCTGGTATACTAAGGCAAATACCGTTCCCAAACTGCCCAACCACGAATATCTGCTGCCGCTTAAAGCAATACCATTTTTCATTTTACAGATCGTGAGCGTGTGGTTCTTCATCAGGCGCAAAAAAAATACCGGCCCGCTGGACACCGATGCGAAAATAGGGAAAGGAGATATACCTGCATTTGAAAAAAACTACATGGCAAGTTTTAAGATCATATCACTGATTGCACTGATAGTTTATGCGGCAGTTGTACTAAGTCTTCATTTTTCACGCGAGGTTGGCACATTCGGATTTGCATTGCTGGGCTTTGGTGTACTCATCGGTTTCTTTAACCTGATGCACTACTACGCCATTCGTAAGAACATCAACGTTTATTTCTTTCTGCTGATACTGGCTATCGTCATTGGTATATTGGGCCGCAACCCGTATGTAATGCATCTGGAAGATACCAACCAGGAAATGGTCTACAGCAAACGCCCGGCTGTACCCAAATATTTCAAGGACTGGGTAACGAGCAGAATGGATAAAATACGCAATACCGATGACAGCGGTTACGTTGTCTATTTTGTTTTGTCAGACGGCGGCTCCTCAAGGGCAGCTTACTGGCTATCTACGCTGCTAGGCAAGCTGGAAGACACCAGTGCGCAGGTATTCAAACACACCGACTCTCTGAGTAACCATATTTTCTGCCTGGCAGGCGCATCGGGCGGCAATGTGGGAAATGTCGTTTTCTATTCCCTGCTCACTGAAAAATCAAAAGGCGTCATCCACGACAACCTTTATGTATATGCAGATTCTTTTCTGCGCAGCGATTTCCTGACGTACTCTTTCGGCAGGTATCTCGGCCCCGATTTAATGCGCCACATTATTCCATGGATCCCCATGAAAGACAGGGCAGCAGCACTGGAGCATGCCATGGAACATGCTGAATACAATAAAGTGGTTGGCAACATTTTTGCCCGGCTAATGAATGAAATCTTTGACACTACCACAAGGTTCCCGATGCTGTTCATGAACACTACTCGTGTGCAGGATGGCCGGCCAGGGGTAGTGAGCAGTGCTTGGTTAAGCGCCCCGTCTATGCGTATTGACGTATTGAATCTGGTAGACAGCCTGAAAAAAGTAATGCACATGAGCACAGGTGCCGTGCTGGGCTCACGTTTCCCTTACTTGTCGCCGGCGGGTGGCATTGGCGAGAGCTTCTTTGTAGACGGTGGCTACTTCGATAACAGCGGATCTGGCACAACCCTGCAGGTAATGCTGGATATCCGCAAAGCACTAACAACTCTTTTTGATAAAGAAACCGCCGATACGCTGAGCAGAAAATTAAGGTTTAAAGTACTTCATTTGAAAAACTCAAGCCTGAAACAAGCTGCAATTTCAGCAATTCATCCGCTTGTTAATGATCTGGCTACGCCGGTACTGACCATTGCCCAGATAGGCAACGGCAATACATTCATTTTCGACAATATGCTGAAAGCAGAACTGCGCAATCAGCCACATCCTGCACTTAACTACGATTCCTTGTCACTGTCTTAGCCTAACGATTCTATGGACTATGCTATGGATTGGGTTCTTTCGGATTATCAGCTCAATATCATGATTGATGTGATGCACCAGGAAGTTAAAGATCAGTTCAACTATATTTTCAAAGACTTCGAAATGCCCGCAGATAAGAAATAATCTGAACGTATAAATGACAGGTAGCCACCTGATACTATTAAAACCCTAAGGGATTAAACGGTTAGCTAAGGCAGATATCGTTTACTGAGAAAATTATGTACTTCCGGTAAATGGAACCAGGCTATTGCTTAGGCACTCTGCTGCCAAACAACAGGCTGCCAATGCGCACCATATTGCTTCCGGCCTCAATTGCTGCCCGGTAATCTGAGCTCATGCCCATAGAGCATTTGACAAAAAACGAATCATCGGAAAAGTAAGTTTTCTTAACTGAGCTGAATAACTCGTGCAGCCCGGCAAACTCATTGCGAACCTGCGTTTCATTTTCTGTATTGGTGGCCATACCCATTAACCCGCATATCCGTATATGCTGCAGCTCGCTCTGTTTTTGTTGGTATTCATTTAGCATTGCAATCAGCTCCTGTGCATCCAGGCCAAATTTTGTGTCCTCCGCTGCAATGTAGGCCTGTAATAGTACATCAATGATGCGGCCGCATTTTTCAGCCTGTTTATTAATTTCTGCCAGCAGCCTAAAACTGTCTACGGTGTGTATAAGGGAAACGAATGGTGCTATGTATTTAACTTTATTTGTCTGCAGGTGACCAATAAAATGCCATCTGATATCTGAAGGAAGCACTGCTTGTTTTTCAACCAGCTCCTGTACATAATTCTCCCCAAAATCCCTTTGGCCCAGATGGTACAATTCAAGAATATCAGCAGCCGGTTTGGTCTTAGATACGGCGACAAGCGTCACACCTTTTTTCGAAAATTCACTTGTTAGTTCAGTCCACGCTTCCCTGTTTATCATAAATCAGTACTGTTCATTTTCATTCGGAAAGTCACGGCTTTTCACATCACTGATGTATTGCTTTGTCGCATCTGATATACCGGTGTAGAGATCCAGGTATCTGCGCAGAAATCTGGGCGAAAAGTTTTTGGTAATGCCCAGCATATCGTGCATCACCAGCACCTGCCCGTCTACATGCCTGCCTGCACCTATGCCTATCACAGGTATCTTTAACTGTGAGGCTACCTCCGCACCAAGTGCCGCCGGTATCTTTTCAAGCACCAGCGAAAAACAACCTGAGCTCTGCAGCAAATGAGCGTTGTTGATCAGTATCTCTGCTTCTTCCTCCTCCTTTGCCCTAACCGAGTACGTGCCAAACTTATATATAGACTGAGGTGTAAGACCCAGATGCCCCATTACAGGTACACCCGCCCCTACTATCCTTTTAATAGAATCACAAACCTCTTCACCGCCTTCCAGCTTTATTCCATGCGCGCCAGCCTCCTTCATAATACGGATGGCTGAATTAAGCGCCTCTTTAGAATTGCCCTGATAGGAACCAAACGGCAGATCTACAATAACCAGCGATCTGTGGCACGCCCTGATTACGCTTTGCGCATGATAGATCATCTGGTCGAGCGTGATGGGAAGTGTGGTCTCATGCCCGGCCATAACATTTGATGCCGAATCGCCAACCAGCAGTACATCAATGCCCGCCTCATCAAAGATGCGAGCCATAGAAAAGTCATACGCCGTAAGCATACTTATTTTCTCGCCATGCTGCTTCATAGACTGCAGCGTATGAGTAGTTATTCTTTTAATTTCGCCCTGAACCGACATAGTAGCTAATACACGCTTTAAATAATAAGAAATCCTGACCCCGCCCCCCGTTTATTAATTTGTACTGTATACAAATGTAGCACTAAAACTCAAAACCTTCCTTTCACTGCCTCATAAGCATGGTTCCGCTTGTACGTTAGTGCGTTACAAACACATCCCCAGCCATCCGGAAGGCTTCTGCAAACGCGGTCCTGTTAATTTTCAGACCTATCTGCTGCTGATCACACCAGCCCAGAAAGTTCTCTGTGGCGATATTACCTACCAGATCATCTTCTGCCATGGGGCAGCCACCTATACCTTTTATTGCTGAGTCAAAACGCCTGCAACCCGACTCCCATGCTGCACTTATTTTTTCCTCCCACGATTCGGGTGCCGAATGAAAATGCGCACCTATTTCCATACCACCAAATTCCGGAATCAGGTTATTGAACAACCACCGGATATTGTCTGGCCTCGCTACACCCACTGTGTCTGACAGTGCTATTGTTTTAACGCCCATCCCGGCCAGTTTTTTCACCCAGTTCATTACTACATCCGGATTATACTCGTCACCATACGGATTTCCAAAACCCATCGATATATATATAACAGACTCTTTACCATGAGCCACGCACATATTCTGTATCTCCTCAACCTGTGCAAGTGATTGCGCTATTGTCTTGTTTGTATTCCTCAGCTGAAAGGTCTCTGAGACAGAAAAAGGAAAGCCTATGTACGATATTTCATCATACACCATTGCTTCCTGCGCACCTCTTGTGTTGGCAACAATAGCCAGCAGCTTGGTTTTTACACCGTCCAGTTGCAGCATGGGCAACACATCTTTCGTGTCTGCCAGCTGTGGTATAGCCTTATGGGAAACAAACGAACCAAAATCAAGCACATCAAAACCTACCTGCAGCAATTTGTTGAGGTATTCAGCTTTCGTGGCAGTAGGTATAAAACTCTCCCAGCCTTGCATTGCGTCCCTGGGGCATTCAATCAGTGTCATGAAAAATAATGTATTGATTCAAAAATCAGGTTTCAAAAAGCGACCTCATATACAAGTAGTACAGGCGGTTTAATTCAGCAATAGTGCCAGATTGTTGCTGTTCAGCGGCTTATTCAAATACTGTTTTACACTTGAATAATTATGTACCAGATTCAGGTCACGTTCACTGATAGAGGAAGACATAACGTAAATAGAACTTCCTGCTTTCACTTCTTCCGGCAGTTTTTCAAATTCTTCAACAAATTCAAACCCGCTCATTATCGGCATCATGATATCCACAAGAATTATGGTACTCAGGTGCTCAGGCTTCTGGTTTGATGCCAGAAAATCTATGGCTTCTTTTCCGTAATGAAAAGTTTTTACCTGATTACACTTCCCGGTATTCTTGATTATTTTCTCAGCAATAAAGCTATCCAGCTTATTATCGTCTACAATAATAAAATTATACTTCTTGGTTACAAGCATCAGTGAAATCAGAAATTTTTCTGCTAATGTGAATTTAGTTGCTGATATCTGCTACATGATTGCTGCACTATCAGCAATCCCGGCAATACTTGCAAAATTACGGATTTCCTTTTTGATTGCCATTGAACGAATACATAAAGTATTAATAATCCTATATTTAGCAAGCTTATTTAAGGTCCAGCAAACCAAAAAACCAGCACCCAATTTTTTACACAGGCGGCACCCGTATTCTCCGGCTACTATTTTCAAATTCCACTGAAATAATAGTTAATACCACACGCTCTGACTAAATTTACACCCAAACTGCATCAACAGCCTGCATAAATGATTTCCCTGAGTGCCGTCATAATAACGTTCAATGAAGAAAGAAACCTGGGAAGGTGCCTGGAATCTTTGAAAGGCGTAGCTGACGAAATAATTATCGTAGACAGCAACTCCACCGACCGCACAGTCGAAATAGCCCAAGCCCATAATTCAAAGGTGTATCAACATGCATTTGTAGGCTATGGCGAACAAAAAAACTATGCAACTTCAATGGCCACCAACGACTGGATCATTTCGCTGGATGCCGATGAAGCCCTGACCCCTGAACTCAGACAAAGCATCCTGGAAATAAAGCAGAATCCTGAATTTTCAGTATATCAGGTACCACGCCTTACCAATTATTGTGGTAAGTGGATCTGGCACTGCGGCTGGTATCCCGATAAACAAACCCGCATTTACAACCGCACAAAAGGCAAATGGGTAGAACGCAGAGTGCACGAATTCTGGAAACTTGATGACGATCTTGGCCGCTCTGGTTATCTGAAAGGAGACCTGTTACACTACAGTTTCGCCTCGATAAACGAACACCTTCAAAAAATTGAAAAATACAGTGAGCTGGCCGCCAGGGAATCAGTTGAAAAAGGAAAAAACACCAATATGTTTAAAGTATATTTTTCCCCAAAATGGCATTTTGTAAACGATTATTTTTTTAAGTTAGGTTTTCTGGATGGCTTTTATGGCTATACTATTTGCCGGCTTTCGGCTTATGCTACTTTCCTGAAATATTCCAAAATCAGATTATACTATTATCAGAAATCCAAATTGGGCAAAAACTAATCCTGGGTTATCCACATTTGCGGAATTAATAAGTTATTTCAGGCTTGAGCCATTCCGTAATAAAACTTACATTTGCACAATTTGTTTTTAATGACTCAGACGCAATCAAATTCTCCCGCATGGCTCATGCTTGCCGATGGCACAACTTACAAAGGCCTCTCTTTTGGTGCTAAAGGAACTGCAACTGGCGAAATATGCTTCAATACAGGAATGACTGGTTATCAGGAAGTGTTTACTGACCCTTCTTACACAGGGCAGGTACTGATAATGAACAATGCATACATTGGCAACTACGGAGTAAAAAACACAGATGTTGAAAGTAGTTCCGTAAAAATAGCCGGCCTAATCTGTAAGAATATCTCCAGGCGCTATTCACGCATGGTGGCAGACGGGAGCCTGGAAGAATATCTGATTGCAAATAATCTGGTTTCAATTTACGATGTAGATACAAGGGCACTGGTGCAGCATGTGAGAAGCAAGGGGGCTATGAACTGCATCATTTCTACTGAACTGACCGACGAGGAAAGCCTGAAAGCAGAACTGGCAAAGGTTCCATCTATGGATGGCCTGGAGCTGTCGTCTCAGGTCTCCACAGCATCAGTATACACTTTAGGTAATCCTGATGCGGAGTGCCGGATTGCAGTGCTGGACTACGGCGTAAAGAAAAATATTCTGAATTGCCTGGTTGAGCGCGGCGCATATGTAAAAGTATTCCCTGCAAAAACCGAGATCGAAGAACTTAAAGCTTTTGACCCGCACGGGTACTTTATTTCCAACGGCCCCGGCGACCCGGCATCTATGGGATATGCAGTGAAAACTGTTAAAGATGTTCTTGCTACCAACAAGCCGTTATTTGGCATCTGCCTTGGGCATCAGCTACTGGCCAGGGCAAATGATATCTCTACGTTTAAAATGCACCACGGCCATAGAGGCCTGAATCATCCGGTTAAGAACCTGCTGACTGGCAAATCTGAAATCACTACACAAAATCATGGTTTTGGCGTGGATCCTGAATCGGTAAAAAAATGCCCTGAAGTAGAGATTACCCATATCAATCTGAATGACGGGTCCATAGAAGGCATCCGAATGAAAAACCAACCGGTATTCTCAGTACAGTATCACCCCGAAGCTACACCCGGCCCGCACGATTCCAGGTATCTTTTCGATGATTTTATGGGAATGATTCGCAATAGTCGGAAATAGAGAAGCCGATAAATTGATTTGCCCTTAACTTTTTATTTTGGTTGTAACTTTTGATCTAGGTCGAATATGAAAAAGGAGAAAATTCTGATAATAGGAGCCGGTGGCCAGATTGGTGTAGAACTTGCGCTTGCTTTACGCAAACTTTATGGTGCCGATAATGTTGTGGCAACAGATATCAAAGAGGCTCACCCACTGCTCAAAGACAGCGGCCCATACGAGATGCTCAACGTCATGGATTCGAAAGGAACCTTTGACCTGGTAAAAAAAGAAGGCATAACACAGATATACCTGCTGGCTGCTCTTTTGTCGGCAACCGGAGAAAAAGCCCCGCACAAGGCATGGGAAATAAATATGCAGAGCTTGCTACATACGCTTGACCTGGGCGTGCAGGAGAAACTGACAAAAATTTACTGGCCCAGTTCTATAGCCGTTTTTGGCCCAACCACCCCTAACGAAAACACGCCACAGAAGACCATTATTGAACCACGTACTGTATACGGAGTGAGCAAATACGCTGGCGAACTTTGGTGCCAGTATTACCAGCAGAGATGGGGGCTTGATGTGCGTAGCCTAAGATACCCCGGCCTCATCAGCTGGAAATCTGAACCAGGTGGCGGCACTACCGACTATGCAGTGGAAATATACCATGAGGCACTGAAAAATCAGCAATACACCTGCTTCCTGAAAGAGGACACGTACCTGCCCATGATGTACATGGATGATGCTATACGCGGTACAATAGAACTGATGGAGGCTCCGGCAGAAAAGATCAAAACCCGAATGGCATATAACCTCGGTGCTATGAGTTTCTCCCCCAAAGAAATAGCTGCTTCTATACAGAAGCATATTCCTGATTTCACTATCGACTACAACCCCGATTTCCGTCAGGCTATAGCAGACGGCTGGCCCAGGAGCATAGACGACACCGATGCACGAAATGACTGGGGATGGAAGAATGAATTTGATCTGGATAAGATGACGGCTGATATGCTGGCAAACCTGAAAAACCGGGTTGTGGCAGCTATGTAGAACAACAAAATGATAGAAACTGTTATTTAAGGCTAATCTTACTTTAGCCTCTTTCGTTCAGCAATATTATTTTACACCATGGCTAAGCAGAAACTTGTGGTACTCACAGGTGCTGGCATCAGTGCCGAAAGCGGGTTACGCACGTTCAGGGATAGCGATGGCCTTTGGGAAGGGTATAACGTTGAAGAGGTTGCAACACCGCGCGCATGGGGTAAAAACCCGCAGTTGGTACTCGATTTCTACAATATGCGCAGGCGCGATATCATTGCAGCAAAGCCAAATGCAGCACATAAGGTACTTGCTGAGCTGGAACAGCACTTCGAGGTTCAGATAATAACCCAGAATATAGACGACCTTCATGAGCGGGCTGGCTCAACCAATGTTATGCACCTGCACGGCGAAATTTTAAAAATGCGTAGCGAACGCAGTGCTTTTAAAACATACCCCATTCATGAGGACATGCTACTGGGCCAGAAAGCTGAAGATGGCGGGCAGTTGCGTCCAAACATAGTTTGGTTTGAAGAACCTGTACCAATGATTGATGCGGCAATACCATTGCTGTATGAAGCCGATATTTTCGTTCTCATTGGCACATCGCTGGCAGTCTACCCTGCCGCAGGCCTGGTTGACTATGTAAAAGCAACCGTTGCTAAATATGTGATCGATAAAAAGATACCCCCTGTAAGCAGATACAAAAACGTAATCCCCATCGAAATGCCTGCCACAGAAGGCGCTGCCGAACTAAAAAAATTATTAGGACTGTAAGCCTCTCAATCCCTCCAATTTCCAAATCCAAATTCCAATCCCAAATTCCAAATCCCCAAACTCCCCCCTATATCATACTCAGTTCAAAATCCTCCAGGCTTTTCAATTTACCATCTGCCAGTGAAAAACGAGGATCGTCAAAATGCAGTTCATCCGGCACTACAATTACTTTCATTCTGGCGGCTTTACCGGCTATCATTCCATTCACTGAATCTTCAAACACAAGGCACTGTGCAGGCCTGGAACCCAGTTCATTGGCACAATGTATAAATACTGCCGGGTGAGGTTTTCCAAGCTCTACAGCATCGGCAGAAGTAATACAGTCAAAATATTTCCGTATGCCAAAATGGTCCACCAGGGCATCAATCATATGCCCGGGCGACGAAGAAGCCAGTCCTATTTTATAATGATACTTTCGTAGCAACTGTAGTGTTTTCATAACACCATCCAGTACCCGCCCGTCACTTTTCGATGAAGCGATAATATCGTCCAGTATTTCATCAGCCACCTGCTTTGACGTTTTCCCTTCCCAAGGATAATGAACAGCCCAATGGTCAGTCACTTCATATATCCGTAGGCCTGTGGTTTCTTTAAACCGCTCCCTGGTTATCGGAATTTTATGCTTTTTGGCAACACGTAGCATACTCTCGCCCCATAGCGGCTCCGTATCCAGGAGCAGCCCATCCATATCAAACAGTACAGTATTTATCATTTTCCGAATCCGCTAAAGCGCAAAAATACGCAACATCTACATTTCAGTATTGAATACTTCGCAATTCAGAGCCATAATTCGGTTACGTAGTACCCATATGCCCGAAACAAAACTAAATAGCTATCTTTATCAGCTATGTACCCGGTTACAATCCCTTCCAAATGGCAGCTGGCCGCGCGCAAACTGTTTTACGCAGGATCAATGGCCATGCTGGCCATCCTCGCACTTTGCTGCGTCGGTTTTATCTTGTCTCGTCACGAAGGGCTTGTTAAATGGTACTACAGCCTGAACAGCTGTTTTTATCACAAAACAACCTGGAGCACTGATTTCTTTACCCCTGCTGTTAAATCAGCTGGCAATTACTACTGCGCAGTGGCGGCACTCCTCGCCATCTGTGGCATTGATTTTTGCATCAAAGCATACAGGCAAAAAAAACAGCCAACAAAGCTTACCATCAATTTTCACCTGGCTGACATAATTTCTGTTGCGGCACTACTCTTTGCCGTCATAGCCCTGTGGGTATGGGGCAACAACCTGGCCAAGCCTGCTTTCGATGAAGTATTTTCAGCGCAGCATATTGCTGGCAGCCACCCTTTCCAGGCTATGTCATATTACATGCAACCAAACAATCACGTGCTTTTCAATCTGATCAACAATGTGCTTTTTCACTTTACCGACGACAAAGTTGCTACAGGGCGCATCATTTCATTGCTCGCCTGTTGCAAACTGATGGCACTGCTGTTTATTGGCTTTTATGCATTGATCAGAAACAGGTGGCTCACCCTTTTACTCTGCCTGGGCCTGGCTTTGCAATTCTTTGTCTGGGGTTTCAGTTTTCAGGCAAGAGGTTATGAGCTATACCTCCTGGCTGAATGGGGGATGGTTATATCGTTGTTTGCATACATCAGCACGCTGCAGAAACAACGGCTGCATATCAATGTTCTTTGTTGTGTGGCGGGCTATTTTTGCCTGCCTTCGTTTCTGTATATACATGCTGCACAGCTCATTTTTTATGCATTATACCAGATTACTTCCGGTATCAGAAACCTGATTTTCTGGAAAAACCAGTTCTTCACCTTTTCCCTGGCATACCTGTGCTACTTACCCACCCTTTGTTTTTCGGGCATAAAAACAATAACCAGCAACAGTTATGTTGCCCCTATGTCTAAGTCGGCATCAGCTCAGATGTTTTGGTCAGCCGTACTGCCTGATACCGAAAAATACTGCTCCCATATCTTTTCCAATATATCATTGGGTGGCTTCAATCCGTGCTATTTACTCATGGTTCTTCCGCTTGTTATGCTATTTAACGGCAAGAATAAAACTTACATGCTTTTCGCACTTTTTTACCTGTGTATGTGGGCCTCCTTTTTTTTGGTTACTACCGCAATGAAAAGACTACCTTTCGAACGAAACCTCATTGGGCATTACAGCATTACACTGGCAGGCTTATTTATTGCAGTATACAGCATTGCAATGTCTCTCAGTAATCTGGGAAAAATAAACTTACTTCGGCTGGCCGGTTTTCCCCTAATAATTGCGCTTATGGGTTACCACTTTTTCACTACAAACAGTGATATGCTCAAAGACACACTCTACGAATTCAATGTAAATGAGGCCTATAGTTACCACGAAATAAGGCTGAGTAAAATCCCCGCCGGCAGCACTGTCGCATTTTCCGACGCGGACTTCCTATCGCTATATATCTGTAAGAAAAATGGCTATAAAACAAGCAAGTGCTTTAACGGAAACGAAGATTACTATGTAAAACAGCAGGATGAAAACCTGCCCGCCGGGTCTGAAAATAGCTTCACACTGTTTCAGAAAGACTACGGTAATGAAATTTACGTTCGTGTGCCGGGCACGAAATAAACTACGATACCTAGCTGAATATACGCTCTATCGCCCAGGCTTTAAGCCTAAGCTCCTCCCATTCCTGCTCTGGATTACTATCGTATGTGATTGCACCACCCGTCTGATAGCTCAGGTAGCCGGCAGACTCATCATAAAACAATGACCGGATAATTACATTAAAATCAAAATCCCCTCCCGGTTCTATGTACCCTATTGTACCTGAAAACAATTCCCTTCTTGAATATTCATAACGGCCTATAAGTTCCATCACTTTGAATTTCGGTGCACCCGTCATGCTGCCCATAGGGAAGGAATAACGGATAGCATCTGTGAAGGGTACGTTCCCCCTCTTGGTTCCGCTCACAGTTGATATCATCTGGTGCACATGCGGAAATGTATAAATCCCATACAGTTCATCTACCCTGATACTGCCTGTTTCACAAACCCTTGAAAGGTCGTTTCTGGTGAGGTCTGTGATCATTACATTTTCTGCCTGTTCCTTGATACTGTTGCGCAATTCCGCCTTTTTCACATCATCTGCTGCTTTGTCTGCGCCCCTGCCTGCAGTACCCTTGATTGGCTGTGATAGCAGCTGGCTGCCCGTTTTACGCAGATATCGCTCTGGGCTGGCACACATCATATACCGGTTGCCGTTTCTATAATACGCCGCAAACGGTGCCGGCGACAATTCATTCAGCGCCCTGAACACCTGCAACGGATCTATTGATACCGACTTGCAGAAGCCTTCTTTGCAATAATTGATTTCATAACAGTCGCCTTGTGCAATATGCTGCCTGAGCCGCTCAATATTTTCAAGGTACTCACTCTTTCCCATCCGGCTCTCAAACTGCAACCTCGGGATCGCCTGAGCCACCGGCAGAGCAACAGCTGCTTTTATCTCGTCCAGGATACTATCAGCGTTTCCATACGTCTCTATAGTAAGCATGGGCTGCTCACGGCCTATATAAACAACTGTTTCTGGTACAAAAAACTCAAACGGGCTGAAGCCGGTATTAACTTCATGGCGTGAAAATAGTTTAGGCTCCAGTTCATTCTTGAAGTCATAACCAATATGCCCAAACATCCAGTCTTTTTGCTGGTCGTGCTGCCGCTGTAAATGCTGCAGCTTATCGTACCCTTCACCGCCGTCTTCAGTGTAATTTGTATGGGCTTTGCCAGCAGCAAGTATGCACTCGTACTTACCGGGTGCCGACGTATAACTATTGCTATCCAAAAAAACAAGGATGTCGAACTGGCTTGCCCAATTCAACATCCTTTGCTTTATATCTTTCGCTTGTTCTTTACTGAGCGGGTGATTTTTTTTACTGCGGTACAAAGGCTATAATTTTTTAAAAGATTACACCCTCTGCCGGGCCGCTAAAAATCATCATCGTCGTCATCAAATCCACTGCCCGATCCTTCAGAGAAAAACCCAAGGTCTTTGAAATCATCATCCACATCAAAATCATCACCCTTTGATGATTTCTTTTTAGGCGCTTTGCTTTTTGACTTCGGAAGATCAAACTCTTCAAACTCTTTTTCTATATCGTAATCGTCTTCATCATCCAAACCATAATCATCATCCATATCGTCGTCGTCATCTATATCATCATCGTCGTCGTCATCATCACTTTTGCTTTTCTTACCCGCAGACTTCTTATTGGCGCTCTTCTTTTTCGGAGCATCATAATCATCGTCATCATCGTCGTCATCCGCTTTCTTCTTTGAAACAGCTTTCTTTGGCGCTGATTTTTTTGCAGCTGCCGGCGCGTCGTCTTCATCGTCATCATCATCGTCTAGGTCAGCCTTGCTTTTATTGGAAGCCGCTTTTTTAGAGGCTGAGGGTACGGCTGAACTGGTCGCTTTTTTGCTCGTTGCTTTTTTGTCGGGATTTGCTTTCATAACACTATTACTTGATTCCGTAAAATTTTAATAGTTTGGTGAAATTGCCAAATTTTTTTTAGTTAAAAAAATAATTTTTTTATGAAAAAACCAGCAGCTGATCGCGTCCGGTACCATTGGAAACGTAGGCTATCTTTGTTTCCAAATAATTTTCTACAAAAGCACAATATTCTGTAAATTCCTTCGGCAGATCCGATGCATCTTTACAGGTGCTTATAGGTTTGCTCCATCCGGCAAATGTTTCATATACCGGTTCTATCTCGAGGCCGCACACATCAAATGGAAATTCCTTAGTTGCGGCACCATCAATTATATAACCGGTTGCCACCTTTAGCGGGCTAAAACTATCCAGTACATCTGTCTTGGTAATAATCAGTTTGGTCACTCCGCTGAGCATAACAGCATACCGCAGTGCCACAAGGTCTATCCAGCCGCACCTGCGTGGCCTGCCTGTGGTGGCACCAAATTCGCTGCCCGCCTTCCTCAATGCTTCTCCTGTTTCGTCCGTCAACTCAGTAGGGAATGGCCCCCCGCCTACACGGGTACAATAGGCTTTTGTAATACCATATACCTCGCCTATCCTGCCGGGCGCTACACCAAGGCCATTGCACACACCGGCAGCAATCGTATTGGACGATGTAACAAAAGGATAAGTACCAAAATCAATATCCAGCATACTGCCCTGCGCGCCCTCCGCCAGCACTTTCTTTCCGGCTTTCAGATGGTTATCCAGCCAGTATTCAGCATTAATAATCTGGAATGACTTCATGAATTCAACCGCTTCAAAGAAAGGTTGTTCCCACTGTTCCCATTCAACAGCATGCTCATACTGGCGCAGCAGCTCTTTATGCTTGTTTACCAGTTTATTGTATTTCTCCTCAAAATTCTTACTGATGATGTCCCCTACCCTCAATCCGTTTCTTCCGGTTTTATCCATATACGCCGGACCTATACCTTTCAGAGTAGAGCCTATCTTATCAGCCCCCTTCGCTGCTTCAGAGGCGGCATCAAGAGCCCTGTGTGTAGGCAATATAAGATGCGCCCTCGACGACACATAAAGGCGTGCCATGAGATCGGGGCATAACGGTTGAATTTTCCTGATTTCGTTCTGCAGCGTCACAGGGTCTATCACCACTCCGTTGCCAATAAGGTTCAGGCAGTTGCTCTGAAAAACACCGGAAGGAATTGTATGCAGCACAACTTTTTCGCCGTTCACATAAAGCGTATGTCCCGCATTAGGGCCACCCTGAAACCTGGCGATGATATCGTATTCTTTGGCAAGATAGTCTACTATTTTTCCCTTTCCTTCATCCCCCCACTGCAAACCCAGCAAAACGTCAATCATGAATAATTATTTAGAACCACAAAAAATATAGGCCAACCCTGAAAAATCAATTGAATTTCAAAAGTAACCACTGGTATTAAAATCTTGGGATTTTTATTTTAAAAGTTATTTCTTATTTTGCCCAAACTCGCCCCCCTGATCAAATCCCTGCAGCGTAGACATCAGCTGTTGCATAGTTCTCTGATAGTTGTTGGCTGAGCCATCCAGGAAGATCGTATTGCCCTTACCGTTCTCAGCAAAGTGTTTGATAGCGTCTGTCCACATGGAGAATAATATATACGATGCATCCAGATTGGCTGTTTCCATTTCTTTGGCCGCAGTAGCCATACCCCGGGCCACCTCCTCACGGAACAATGCCACACCCTGACCACGCATCTGTGCAGCCTGCCTTTCTGCTTCAGCAGATATTTTTATTGCATTACCTTCAGCTTCAGCAGCCTTGGTTTTGGTGATCAGTAATGCTTGACCTTCGTTTTCTGCAGCAGCCTTTAGGTTGTTGGATGCAACCACTTGCGCCATAGACTTGATAATCACCTCGTCAAACGTAATATCGTTGATCTGCAAGTCAAGCAGGTGATACCCCCAGCCTTCCAGCTGAATATCCAGTTGCTCCTTTACATGCAGTATAATTTCCGTGCGCAGCTGCAATATCTCAGACTGCTTCTTGGTAGCCACAAATGCCCTAACAGCACCCTCTACCGACCTGATCAGCGCCTGCATAAAGTTCCTGTCGTCCATAAACTTAAATGCCACATTTTCTATGGTCTGGCTGTCCTGGTTTACTACCGAATACAGCAGCATAGCAGTAAAATAAACATTGGCCTGATCAAGCGTTATCGCCTGAAATTTAAGGTCCATTGAACGGTTCTGATAAGATATCCTTTTGAAAATATGCTCAATAAACGGAACACGCATATTCAGCCCGGGCCGCATAATGCGCTTGAATTTTCCGAATACAGTTATTACTGCAACAGTTCCTTGCTGCACTGTTACGAAACTGAACATCAAAATGACTAAAATGACTAAAAAAATTACAAAAGCCTCATTCATAAAAATAGTTTTATACCTAAATGTACAACTGTTCAATCAAAATCAATATGCTATCCATCATTTAATATTTCAAAATAAAGTTTAATGAGCTGATATTTCCTAATTTCGTTGTATGGCCAAGCTGAAGCTGGATATATCGGCAATGCAGGAAGATTTTTTTGAAGATGCCGCAATGATTGGTATCGTTACTGCTATGCCAGCCTACCACCTGTGCTGGCTGCTGAATAAACACTTCGATATAGAATTTGTGCGGAAGCCTGAGCAGGATATCTCATTGCAGAAAAGCGATACGCTGTACAATTTCCCCATTTACCAGTTCGACCTGCCCAACAGCGAGCAAAAGTATGTTTTGTACAAACTAAAAGACGGCAAAGAACCCCTGCTCCCAGAAACCCGCCTGCTCGATTATCTGTGGCTGATACAAACTGCAGGCCCAGCTGCCGACGCTGATTTTATTGCCGCCGAGCTAAAAAATATTCCTGATATTCAGATGGCACAAAAACTCGCCCCCGACCAGCTGAAAAGCCTGAGCAACCTGCTGGTATAGGTATTAAACAAACCATTTTTTCAAGAAGGCCTTCGCATTCAAATGAAATACCTTGTTCATAATATCCGCTGTAACAAGCCGGTTCTCGGGGTTTAGCGATTTAGCTCTGTCGCTTTTCATGTAGGCATCTGCATACTCCCATACATAATCAAACAGGTCTGGCAATGTTTCCTCTGTCAGAAAACCATTGATTGGATTAATAATCCCATCTGAATCCGAGCCAATAGCCAGGCAATCCCATGCCGGCAGATGGGCCTCATCCAGCAGCTCTGCAATGTACTGTATCTGATTCCACACAAGCTTTGATCTCATCGTTCTTACGTCTTTCAACAGTATCTCTCCAGCAATATCTGCTATAGCTTCTTTGCTGGCTATCCTGTGTTCATCCATCTGCAGCCCCATTATCCCGCCCGATTTTGCCAGTAATATTATTTCGTTGTCAAAGAAATTAATATCCTCATCAAAAAAGGTGTTACCCAGTTTGGCATCTATCACAGTCTCTTCGTGCGAGCGCATACCGTTTGCCGCACCATGGCTCACTATAATCGGAATCTTGTTTGCATACTCTTTTTCCAGAAGGGCATAGTACTCCAGCCGCCCCTTAATACTCATGTGTTTCACATCGGGGTAAATTCGCTTTTGCCCGCCAGTAGTATCTAACATCGCCCTTACTACCTTCCACCCCAGATCGGTAAAACCAGTGTCTATTGCATCGCTTTGGTCGATTTCCGAACCCACAATATCAAACAGGCTTTTAGCGTGTCCGCACAGGTAATTATTAAAGTGATGGCAAACCGAAACAAAAAACGGAGTGTAATCCCATTTTTTCATCTCCGCCAGATTTTTAAGAAAATCGGCTTTGCTGGCCGGCACAGACAGATTGCTGTTCAGCACATGCATCCCCTCTATGGTGAGTATTAAAAACAGTACATTTTCTGTTTGCGGGTTGTCTGTGAGGTATTTTTCTATCTCTTCGTATTTAGCAATCAGTTTATACACATAGGCCTCACCATCAATAGTTACCTGAGTACCATTCAGTTGTTTATAAAACCCATACTCCTTCTTCAGTCCGGCGAAATAATCATTTGCCTGTTGCACATCCTTCACACGTTTGCCGCCAACGCCTGTTATAAAATTATCTACCACCCTGCTCACGCCACCCGATCCCAGTTTGTTGTTGAAAAAACCTTTTTCAATCGGATACATAGATGCGCATATCAGCTTACAGTTACCCTTAACCAGGCTATAAAAATCAGCTTGTGTAAACTTGGCAATTCCCAGGAGGTCCTGCACCACAGCAGTTAGTCCGCTGGGGGCATTTCTATGCCATATACTGTTTTTATCATCGCTGTTCGCTGAGTTCTCGCCAGCGTTAGATTCGAAGCTTTGTCCAAAAGGCTTTAATGCCGTATGACAATGCATATCAACAAAAAACGTTTTCATAGTACAATGTATTAGCAAAATAAAAGTACTGAAATTTTTCAGTTAATTATTTTTTCATCCAGCCCCAATGAAAAATCTGGCATCCACTCAATATGACGATTGCATTGAGTTTTTTTGCCCAACTAAAGACGTCATTTCGATCGAAAAGAAGCCCGACGCAGCCGGAGCGCAGTGCAGGGAGAAATCCCCTGAGATAAAGTGTTGCAGCCCAATAGAATTCAAATTCCGCTATAACTTTCCCGCCCTTGCAGGTCTTATTTCCAGACCTGCAACAAACAAAAAATGAAAAACCGAACAGAGTAAAACTATATCTTAGGGTACTGAATAGCAGCAAACCCGGCATCAGTTTTACTACTGCGGGTGAAAAGATACTCCAGATAGAACCATTAAAATGACTCAGAATGAACCCCAGAGTTAAACAAGTTGAAGCTAAACCCGATTATCAGTTGTTACTTACGTTCAGTAACAATGAACATCGGCTGTTTGATGCCAAACCATATATTACCAAAGGAATATTTGTGGCATTACAGGATGCAGGGATTTTCAATAAGGTGAAACCATTCAATGGATCAGTTCTTTGGCCTGACGATCTGGATTTGTGTCCGGATACTTTGTATGAAGAAAGTGTGCCCGTTGGTTAATTTTACTTCTGCGCCCGCAGGTTATTTCATCTATTGTTCCCTGATGCTTTGTTGGTGGGAAAATAACACCACCAAAGGCGAAAAATAACACCAGCAAAGGCGAACCGCTATTCGTTTACAATTATTGTGTTTGAGATCCGACTTTCAAGTTCTTGCAAGTACTGGTGTAAATTGAACTGAAAACTTTCAAGTAGCATATTCGAGGTTAAAACTAAATGTTTACACTCTGTTGCCGTGTGCACTTGTTTGGTAAGTTAATATTATTGTGCAAATTGGCTTGAATTATAGTTCATATTCAATGCGTCTTTTTGTCTAATGATTTTTTCAATGTCAGCATCTAATATTGGTTTTGCCATATATCCTTTAACAACCGGGTAATTTTTTGCTCGATATTTGACATCATCATCAACGGATGATGTTACAATATAAATTGAGCAGGGAATATTGAGGAGTCGAACTATCTCGAGAAACTCCCATCCCGTCATCCTAGGCATATTTAAATTCAGAAAAATAATTGGTTTAGGATAAAATATATCGCCCGAATAAATATAAGATAATGCTTGAATGGGATCCACAACACTTTTAAAAGTTGAATCGGGTGAAAGTAAATGAATATTGAATTCAACCAAATAATTACAGGTTGGATCGTCGTCAACAAGTATAAAATTTTCCATAATCGTGTACTAGTTTTAGCAGCTTAGGAAATAACATTTTACTTTTTCATGACAAGAACATTAATCAAATATAATAAAACAATTTGAAATAACAAAATATAAAAACTATTTTTAAAAATTAAATTTTTTTAACGAATAAATAACAATTATTCCCTGCAAGTAATACCGTGTTTGTGCCAAAATTTTGATACATAGCTGCAAAGTCCAATTCTCATTTTCCTAACGCGAAATTCAAATTTAAAAATATTGTAACTACTAATTAAACATTTAATTTCTTCGTGCCTACTATGCTTGAATCACAGACTGATAAATAACTTTTTGCCTGTTATAAATATGACTGACAAACCTTTATATCGCAATTTCATTTCGTGCGACTTTTTCCATCACAGGCCCGCTCCGTTCTATCACAGGTCGCTTACGTCCCATCATAGATTTTCAATTTTGTAGTTTCGGCTACTAGGTGTATTTTTATATAGTTGGGGTTTTAGGGCATCCTGTGGTATCTGGCAACTACAACCCAGCAGTTATTAGATAATCCACCGGTATACAAAAATCAGGATTATCTAACCAACGTGTAAACCTATTTCAGGACGATGCAGGGTGAAAGTGGGGTCCCGATGGCTATCGGGATTGGGGTGAAAGTGGGGAGTTTTTGGGGAATTTTACAAGCGTAAAATATTGATTATTAATTAATAGCCGGGGAATTATATTGTTTTTAAAAATTGGGGAATTTTAAAAAAACGCATACTGGCACAAACCGAAATCAACTTCCGGACTCCGCAAAACCCGCAAAAAACCGGAAACCGGAAGTAACAAATACAACATACTGATTATCAATAGTTTACAATACGCACGCCACTTCCGCAACCGGAAGAAACCGGAAGTAATCCCGCAATTTGCTTCCGGCTCATTTACCGACTGTAACATTTTATCACCAGCCCAGGTTTCAACAAAGGCTGTACCAACAACACGCCAATTTGACCATGACTAATAACTTACGACCTACAACATCGACTCACAACTAACTAATTATGACTCACAACTAAATACTGACGACTAATGACTTACGGCTTACGACTCATGACTAAAAAAGAAGTTATCCCCATTAACCTTTATTAACCCGTTTTAGCTTAAATAGTGGTTTTTAAAGCCGCAACTTTTGCTATTTTTGTCCACACTAACTATATAACATGAATTATCGTAAAATTAATAACATCTTTGGCTGGGTTACAGGCGCAATCGCTACTATAGTTTATTTAAAAACTATGGAACCTACTGTCAGTTTCTGGGACTGCGGCGAGTTCCTTTCATGCGCTTACAAGCTGGAGGTGGGCCACTCACCAGGTGCGCCGTTTTTTATGATCCTACAGAGGGTGTTTTCCCTGTTTTCCGGCGGAGGTGCTGCCACAGCACAGCCATCTATTAGTACCCTGGGTACCGCAGGTGCAGCTACTATGATCAATGCCCTTTCGGCAATCATGAGCGGACTTTCTATTTTGTTCCTGTTCTGGATCATCACCCATTTTGGCAAAAAACTGGTAGCCCCGGACACCAATGAGCCCGACATGAATCAGACACTGCTGATAATGGGTGCAGGCCTGGTAGGTGCACTGGCATGTACATTTTCAGATACCTTCTGGTTTTCGGCTGTTGAGGCAGAGGTGTATGCCACTTCATCTTTCTTTACTGCAATTACTTTCTGGGCTATACTCAAATGGGAGCATGTTGCCGATAATAAATATGCCGACAGATGGATAGTTCTGATAGCCTACCTCATAGGTATTTCTGTGTGTGTGCACTTGCTTAACCTCCTTACTATACCGGCTATTGCTATGGTATACTATTACAGGCGCTACGAAACCACACTCAAGGGTTCTATAATAGCCTTCGTAATGGGCTGTGTGGTACTGGCGTTTGTACAGTTTGGCGTTATTCAGTACATCCCCCGTATCGCTTCGTTCTTCGACATGACATTTACCAACAGTTTCGGTGCTGGTTTTGATACCGGCGCACTGGTATTCCTGGTAGGCCTCTGTGCATTGTTGGCATTCCTGCTCATGTTTGCCAAGAAAAAAGGCATGCACCTGCTTCATACTGGCGTATTATGCATCATTTTCATTATCATCGGCTATTCCAGCTACTTCACAGCTATTGTACGCTCCAGGGCCGATGTACCTATTGATATGACCAATCCGGATAACCCAATGTCATTCCTTGACTATGTAAACCGTGAGCAGTTTGGTCAGCAGCCGTTGTTATTTGGCCCATATTATACCAGCAACTGGACGGGTTTGGATACGAGCGGTAAAATTTACGCTCAGTCTAAAATTAACGGCAAGGATGTGTATGAAGTGGTGGGCAAGAAAATTACGCCATTGTATGGCCGCGATCAGAACGGCGAAGACCAGAGCCATTTCTTCCCTCGTATATACGATAATAACGAAGCTAATCACATTAATTTCTACAAGCAGTTCCTGGGGTTGGGTGATAACGAGCAGCCAACTGCTTCTGATAACATGAAGTATTTCATTGGTTATCAGATGGACTGGATGTGGTGGCGCTTCTTTATGTGGAACTTTGCCGGCCGTCAGAACGACGTGGAAGGACAGGGCGACCCCAAGAATGGCAACTGGATATCTGGCATCAACTTCATAGACAATATGCGCGGTATTGGTGATACCGACAAAATGGGGTCCGGGTTCAGCGACAATGGTGCCCACAATAAACTATACTTCCTGCCTTTCATTCTGGGCATCCTTGGCCTTGTGTACCAGTTCAACAGGAATAAGAAAGACGGTATCATTGTCCTCACCTTATTCTTCTTTACAGGTGCAGCCATTGGTATTTACCTGAACATGCCTCCGGTGCAGCCGCGCGAAAGGGATTATGCATTTGCAGGCTGTACTTATACTTTCACCATCTGGATAGGGCTTGGCGTACTGATGGTGCACCAGTGGCTGAAAAATGCCATGAAGGGCATGGTTCCTGTGGTATTGTCAGTTGTGCTTTGCCTGGTAGCGGTGCCGGTACTTATGGCCAATGTAGAATGGAACGACCACGACCGCTCGCACAAAACACTGGCGCGTGCAGTTGCTTACAATACGCTTTCATGCTGTGCACCTAATGCGGTTCTGTTTACATTTGGTGATAACCAGACCTATCCGCTATGGTACATTCAGGAAATAGAAGGTTTCAGGAAAGATGTACGTATCATCAACACCAGCCTGCTGGGTATAGACTGGTACGTGGATCAGCTCAATTACAGAATCAATGATGCCGACGCTGTACCAATGATCTGGACAAGAAAAGACTACATTGGCGACAGGCATAATTATCTGTCTTACTCCAAGAATCCGCAGATTCCTGAAGACAAATATTTCAACCTGGCTGATATCTGTAAGTTCATCATCAGCGATGATCCGGCAAATAAAGCTGCAGGCAGAGGAGAGGCAATGAATTACCTGCCTACCAAGAACTTCTTTGCACCGTCTTTGAGCAAAGAAGAACTGATCAGCAGGGGTATGATTTCTGCCGCCGACAGCGCCAGAGTGAACACTGAGATGAAATGGTCTTACCCTAAAAACATGCCGTATAAGAGCGACCTGGCTATACTCAATATCATAGCAGCTGTTGCCAACGACGGCTGGAAACGCCCGCTCTATTTCGATGCGGGTTTAAGGTCTGGCGACTACGGTGGCACAGGCGACTACCTGCATATGGAAGGCCTTGTGTACAGGCTGATGCCGTTTAAATACAACGACGCTATAAAGGTTAATCAGCAGGTGCTGGGTACCATCAACACAGAAAAGAGCTATGACCTGTTTGTAAACAAATTCCTGTGGGGTGGCGCAGACCGCAACGATGTTTATTTCGATGAGCCAAACCGCCATGAGTTTGTTACCTACCGCATGGATGCTTCGTTCGTTGCCAACCAGCTGAGCGCAGAAGGCAAGAATAAAAAAGCAGAAGAAGTGCTGGACAAAGTTATGGCTGGCATCTCTGAGCACTCATACTGCTACGACTACACTGCTTACTTTATTGCAGCATCTTACTACAGGGCTGGCGCAATTAAAAAAGCTACTGACCTCGCCAACAAGATTGTAAGAAACGCAGAAACCGATGTAAACTGGATTGCTTCTCTGAACGACAACAGCCGTGCTGCTCTTGCCGATGATGTGAAACAGCAGTTCCAGATCATGCAGTCGCTGGCAAGCACCGCTTATCAGGCCGGGGACTCCGTTAATGCAAAACAAATCTTTAGCAGAATGCAGCAGCTTGGGCCGAAAGTGAAAGACCTGCTTAATATAAAGTCAGGCCCCGGAGGCGGAGACGAACAGTAATTAGTTATTGTTTTATACAAACAGGAAGCCTGCCCTTACACGGAGGCTTTCTGTTTTTTAAGAATAATGTAACTTATTTTAATTCTAACTTTGAAATAATCAGAAAACCAATTATGAAATTTCGGCTGCCATTTTTTTGCATTTCCCTGCTATTCCTGTATACAGGAATAGGCAAAGCCTCTGCCGCAGATACAACAACAGCCAGATATCCTTCAGTTGTTTTGTTTCAGCTGCGTTCTGAGCATAACCGCATATCAGCCATGCTTCAAAACAACGATATTCAGGAGGCTGAATTGGTAGCTCATGAGGCTGAAGAAGTAACTAAACGTGTTCATCTGGACTTTAATGAGAACTTCGGTTACTGCCCCGTTTATTATTACATGGACACAAATGCCGACCGTATAAAAAAAAGAGAATTTAATGGCGTACTCATGAACGATAAAGGTGAATTTGTTTATGATGTAGTACCTCCCGGCGACAGCACAACATATGTAATAGTGTATTACGGTTATGCCTTGTCGCAAGCCAAATACAAAAAGGAACTTGAGGACACATTTGAGCTAGCTAATAATCCTCAAATGCGGTATCAAATGGATAATAAGCCAATAGTCAAAAAATCATCCAGATACACTTATGACCCTGATCCGCCAAGAGGAAAAAGCCTGGTAATTCTTAATCCCAAATTTCACCAGCTGACCTATTTTTACAAAATCGCATTCGACGAATATAAATTCAGCCTAGGCAAAAGTGCAGGCCCGACACACTACCGCTCTAAGAAATATGATATAGAGTATTATCCACTGGCCCGAGTTTTCAACCAAACAATGTTAGACAGATATGGACGACGGCGAATTGTGATTAAGAATAATTCCGGCGATTCAAAATAATAGGCCTGAATCTTTTTCCATCGAACGTTTGTTCTGGCTAACGGCTTTCGTCAATTTTACTTTCGTTGTAAAACTGCTTCAATACCGGCCCGTCTTTTTCAAGGTCGCTGAACACGTCTGCACTTTTTGCGTAGTGAAACGGGAACTTCTCCACCAGCCAGTCTGTGGCATTGTAGTCTCGTGCAGCGGTAGCCATTATCGGGTGGAACTTATCAACATATTCGGCCGTGGTGTATCTGGTAACAGTATCAGAATACCATTCAAAATAATCGGTGTTCTCAAATTCAAGGGTCTCAAAAAGCGGAACATAAAACTGATTGGTATACTTCCGCGCCATCTTTGCCAGATACCACTTGCCGTTACGCTGCTGATATTCGGCCTCCAGATCGCCGCCGGTAAACTCGAAGAAGTAGTACCGGCCATTATATCGCACCTTGTTATTCTGCGGGGGAAAGTACTTGTACTTATAGTCAAAGTAGCGGTGAGATACTCGGTAGAATTTCTTGATGGCATAACTATCACGGTCGATCACCACTGTGCCGCTATCCCATGCCTCACCATTCAGGTCCAAAAGCACAAAGTCGCCTTGTATGCCATGGTGGTCGGTTGAATAACTTAGGCATATATAGTTGATCACATAGTCTTTGGTCTTATTGGAAGTATCGAATTTAAACCTGTAACCGGAAAACCTCCCCGGATCCAGCGCACTTTCGTGGAGATGATAAATTGGATTTTGCACCAGCAGATCCATAGGATTGTCTTCAACCGCATTGGTAATATTTGGATGATAGTTGCTCCGCCTAACCTTACTTACGGCAAACGCCTCCTTACTATTCAAACCATGCCGTCCGCCACTCAACTTAAACATCACCACCGGACTCGCCTCCATCAGGTTGGTATATCTGTTATTCACCCGCTGATACCTGCGATAAAACGAATGATCGAAATAAGAAGTATCGGCATAATTAGCGGGAATGGAAGCTATCGCCTTCACAACCACTTCCTCTGCACTCATACCGCGCAGGGCAAACTCACTCAGAGCATGTTGGTCAACGTTCAGGTATATCTTCTTCAGCTTATTATCCGGTAAAGTGTACACTATCGTCTTTTTGCAGCCAATAGCAAACACATTCAGTGTCAACTGGGGTGTACCCTTAGGTACCATAAACGAGAATTCGCCATGCTCACCTGTAAGCATAGACAATCCAAGTTCCGATACCGACACCGCCGCAAAAGGTATCACCAATGAGTCTGCTGCATTATACAAAACACCTTTGAACCGTGTTTGTGCCATTGCAGGCACACCGACAATCAGAAACAACAGCATAAATGCGACTCGCCCAATACCTCGCCGGCCACCTGATATTGCCCGAACCATTTTCAAAATACTGCCTTTTCTGAATTAAGATAATATTCAAATATACGCCAACAATCATAGATGAACTAATAAGCATTGACAATTCAGGGACATGGCAGAAACCACTTTTTAGGAAAGTTCTCTTTGTGTATTCCAGACATAGGTTGCCAATAAAAAAGTGTAATGTACGGCTAACATAGAACAAAGACCGAAAAGAATACAACCAAGGGTCAATAGGTTTTAAAAGTGTCAGGTAGCAGTTGAATACCTTGACGGCAAAAAAAAGCGGCCACTTTTTGAGAAAGCGACCGCAATGTATAACCAACAATAAACGATTAATGAGGACAACTTGTTGACCAGTCCCATGCGGTACCGCCACCCAGGCAACCACTCACTACTACAGTGATGTCTTTTGAAAGATTGGCATCGTAAGGGAAAGTAAGTGTTCCGTTAGCTCCGATAAAGCCTGGCAATGGAGTGCTGCAATCGCACTGAGGAGGAATTGGTGAATTCGGATTGGTACCGGTACCGGTGAGCCATTTGCTGCCCTGATACACATCTATCCTGTCTGGAACAGTGTAGGTATCGTAAGTCAGTGTCATAGTACCAGATGATTTACCAGTCATATCAATAGTCGTAAATGTCAACCCTTCGCTACCCGACACGCTTGCATTGGCACAGGTAACAGGCGCATTGATTACTACTTCAGTACTGATCACATTTGAAACGTTACCTGAATTATCAATAATAATATAGCGCAGTGTAAATGAACCGTATTTTACACGGCCTGGAATAGAGATATTCAATACAATTACTCCTGAATTGCCTGAAGAAGAATATGACGAAGTCTCAATGTAGCCGTTGGTAGCATTCTCAACCTGTACAATTACTTTTGAAATACCTGCAGTGGATGAATAATTAAAAGGCAACAATAAGGCATGCCCCGCACTCAGGCCAGCAGAAGACTGATAGGCTGAAAGAACAGGCGCACCGCTAGTGCTGCTTGTTGGGAAGCTTCCTGATTTCAACACTCCACCTGTAATAGACAAAACCGATTGAAGCAGATTTGCATCTGAGCAGCTAACTGAGTCAACGGTATTCGATGAACTCTTTTTACAGCCATACTGTGCTGTGAACATAAAAGTGCCAAAGGCGAGCAATGACGCTGTGAGGATAAGCTTTTTCATTTTCACTGTTTTTTTGATTAAAAAATAATTTTTACAACACCACTTATTTTAACCTGACTTCAAAAACGAGCTTTAAAATCCGGTGTAAAATTCGTTCACCAGCCCTTGATATTGACTGACGTTTGTCATAAACCGTTAGAATTTTAATCATAACCAAACAGCGCGATTTCATTTAGCTAAACATACTATAATGCAAACAAAAACAGCATAACAATGCCATGGCATATTAAGCCATGGCATCGCCGAAAAACTATAAATAAGTAATTTTTAATATATAATGAACTACTGCAACCCAAGCTCTTTTTTCTGCGCCTCATCTATGCCAGACGGCGCATCAAGCATCACATCCCTTCCGGCATTGTTTTTAGGGAAGGCTATAAAATCACGTATACTCTCCTGCCCTCCCAGCAATGCGCAAAGCCTGTCGAATCCGAGCGCCAGGCCACCATGTGGAGGTGCACCATATTCAAATGCACCCATAAGGAAACCAAATTTCTCCTGTGCTTCTTCTTTGCTCATACCCAGCGCGGCAAACATTTTCTCCTGCAGATCGCGCTGGTAAATGCGTATAGAGCCGCCTCCAATTTCGGTACCGTTAAGTACCATATCGTATGCATTGGCTTTGATCTCTGCATATCTGCTCAGATCGTCCATAAGGGGTATTTGCTCTGGTTTAGGAGAAGTAAACGGATGATGCCTTGCCACCCAGCGTTTGCCATCCTCATCATACTCAAACAGCGGAAAATCAATTACCCATAAAGGTTTATAAACAGCCGGATCACGGAAACCCAAACGATTACCCATTTCAAGGCGCAGCTCACTCATTGCTTTGCGGGTGCGGGTCTCGGCACCAGCGAGCATCAGTATCAGGTCGCCCGAACCTGCACCGCAGAACCCTGCAATTTTGCCCAGCTGTTCTTCATTAAAGAACTTATCGATACTGCTTTTGAAAGTGCCATCGGTATTGCATTTCACATACACTACACCGCTCATGCCTATCTGAGGCCGCTTCACCCATTCAGTCAGTTCGTCCAGCTGTTTACGGGTATATTCTGCTGCACCCGGAACTGCGATTGCAACAATTGTTTCGGCGTCTTCAAACACCTTAAAACCACTCGCATCAACCGGCGAATTCTCCATGTTCTGAAAATTCACTTTAAGATTCTGCAGCTTCATTTCAAACCTGATATCCGGCTTATCGTTACCGTAAAGCCACATGGCATCGTCAAAAGTCATTCGTGGGAAAGCCTCAGTTATTTCGATACCCTTTACGTCTTTAAAAACATGCTTAAACAAACCTTCAAAAGTATTGAGTATATCCTCCTGCTCCACAAAGCACATTTCACAGTCTATCTGTGTAAACTCCGGCTGCCTGTCTGCCCTCAGGTCTTCATCCCTGAAGCACTTCACAATCTGGTAATAGCGGTCATAGCCACTCACCATCAGCAACTGTTTGAATGTCTGAGGGCTCTGAGGCAGGGCATAGAACTGCCCCTCGTTCATTCTTGACGGCACCACAAAATCTCTTGCTCCCTCAGGAGTGCTACGAATAAGAAACGGCGTTTCAATATCCCAAAAACCAGCTGTGTCGAGATAGTTGCGCACAGAGCGGTTTACCCGGTACCTTAGTTCCATATTGCGTTTCAGAACAGGCCTGCGGAGATCGAGATAACGGTATTTCATGCGCAGTTCATCACCGCCATCAGTATCTTCTTCTATAGTGAAGGGAGGCGTATTGGCTCCGTTAAGTACAGTATAATCACTCACACTAATTTCTACATCTCCGGTAGGTATCTTAGCATTCTTGTTGGTACGTTCCAGCACCTTCCCCTTAACCTGCAGCACAAATTCCCTGCCCAGCGGGCTTGCCGACAGCCTGTCATTGAGCTGTTCGTCAAATAACAGCTGCGTGAGGCCATATCTATCGCGCAGATCCACAAAAGTTATGCTGCCAAACTTTCGGATTGTCTGCACCCAGCCCGCCAGCGTTACTTCATTTCCTGCATTACTTATTCTTAATTCACCACAAGTGTGTGTCCTATACATAATAATTATTTCTTAAAAAGGATTGCGAAGGTACGCAATGTGAGCGTTATGGTTTTCGATTTCGGCTTAACATGGCTCCCATAGTTCTATTTTATTGCCATCGGCATCCATAATATGAATAAACTTTCCGAAATCATATGTAGCTATTTCATCCACTATAGTTACGCCGTTGGCGCGCAGTTTCTCTACCAGTGCCTCAATATGCTGAACCCGGTAATTGATCATAAACTCCTTTTTTGACGGCTCCAGGTAGTCTGTTCCTTTTTTGAACAGGCTCCACTGTAATGTATTAATCTGGTCTGGATTGCCGATGTCGCGCGAATCAAAACTTACAGCCCCCCATTCATTCATTTCCAGGCCTAGATTGGCAGCATACCATTCTTTGGTTTCTTTAGGATTGTCAGATATAAAGAACACACCACCGATTCCTGTTACCTTAGGGGTACTATTATCAGCTGATGCTGCGTTGCCCCCATTATTTTTTGATTCTTCCATTTTGTTTGTTTTTGTTGATAAACGATTGATGCGGCCTACCCTATTCCAGTTATTACCTGCAATGATCCGGCACATGCACCTCCTTCTGGTTTCCGATACGAACTCCTTCTGAACAGGTGCCTGCAAAAATTGACTGCTGGCAAAACCAAAGGCAAGGAGTAAATTTACTGCGTATATCAATACCAACCCTGATTATTTGCCCGCAATAAACTGAAGCATGAAAAAGTGATTTTTCATGCAAATCAGGCCAGTAATCCCCAATGTTAAAATAGGTTAAAAAAGTATCTGTGAATTCTTTAACGCATTACATTTGTTCTATACCGTTCAACCTTGGCAGCAAACAAGAAAATAAAAACAGTTCAAATTAAAGGGTTAATGCTCTTTTGCCAGGCCTTATTGATTGTATTTTCGGTACAGTGGCTGATCAGCCAGTACAATGAAGAACGCAGCCGCCTGAAGGAAAACCTGACTGACCTGTTTACTGATGTACAACAGCGAATTTCGGACTCGCTGTACCTAACCAATATAGTTGACACGTCGGCGAATGCAGCAATTAAAGCAGCTGGCACCTACAACAGAAAAAACGACTTAAATAAAGAAATAAAACTATCTGAAAGAGGCGTACACCATGTACTAAGTACTATAGGTGCAAATTACATTTCCCCCACTCTTGAAAAACACCTCTACGGCATAGACAGTATCGTATTCAACGAGATGTTTACCAGCAGTATGCGGCACAATGGCTGGAACTTTAATGCAGAGTGGATCAACAACAGCGACAGTGACAAATTCTCTAAGTCGAGCATTTTTATCAGAAGTGATTTTTTTACAGATGCCCGTGGAGTAGTAGTAAAAGATTACCGGGGTTACCTGATAGGCCACATGTTGCCACAATACCTGTTTGTCGTGATATTATTGTCGCTTACTGCTGCTGCATTTATGATTGCCTACAAAAGCCTGAAAGCACAATTAAAATTGGGTGAAATGAAAGATGATTTCATCAGCAATATGTCGCATGAATTGAAAACCCCTATTGCTACAGTGAAAGCGGCACTTGAAGCGCTAAGCACCTACAACATAATAGATAACCCAAAGCTGAACAGAGAATATCTGAGTATGGCTACTGCAGAAATGGACAGGCTGGAACTACTGGCTACAAGAGTGCTGAATACATCACTGCTGGAATCAGGGAAAATATACCTGCAGCAGGAAAGCTGCAACCTGGAACTACTGGTACGGGAAGTGATCGGGGCAATGCAGCCGAGGTTTGACAAAAACAATACTACATTAACCTTTGAAACATTCGGAAATGACTTCAATGTGCCTGCAGACAAACTGCATATACAGGGTGTATTAGTGAACTTGCTGGATAACAGCATGAAATACGGACAAGGCAGGATAAATATATTGATCAGGCTAAAAGAAGCGGCAGGAAAGTTGCAGCTTAGTTTTGCAGACAACGGGCCTGGCATTCCTGAAGAATACCGCGACAAAATATTCGAGAAATTTTTCAGGGTGCCGAACGCCGACAGGCACGACACAAAAGGCCATGGGCTTGGGCTGAGCTACGCCGCGCAGGTAATGCGCCAGCACAATGGCAGCATAAACGTAAGGAACATCGCTCAGGGAGGTTGTGAATTTACCCTAACGTTTTAGCTGAGACGAATCAAAGGCCGTGCCTTGCAGTGTTGCCAAATCCAACCTGGATCAGCAGTATAATACAGCATGAAAAAGAAGATACTCTATATCGAAGACGAACCCTATCTGGCACGCATTGTAAAAGACACGCTTGAGCTGCGCGGATTTGAAGTGCTCCACAAGCCCGACGGCAGCAAAGTAACGGAGCACATTAGTCACTTTGACCCTGATATCTGCCTGCTTGATGTAATGCTGCCCAATATAGACGGCTATGCATTGGCCAACCATATACGGAATGTAGTTCCCGGCCTGCCCATCATATTTCTTACAGCAAAATCACAGCCAAACGATATTGTAAAAGGATTTTCTTCGGGTGGCACTGATTACCTTAAAAAGCCTTTCAGCATGGAAGAACTGGTGGTTCGAATAGAAAACCAGCTTAAGATCATGAAGAAAGAAACAACAGCCCAACAGTCGCTACCCGATGAAGTAAAACTGAAACAATTTACCTTTTACCCCGGCCGTTTTGAGCTGCATACACCTGCTGCTGTGATTAAGCTCTCCAACCGGGAAGCGCAGATACTAAGTATGCTATGTGCCAATAAAAACAATGAAACTGACCGGCGTGTTCTGCTCCAGGCGGTTTGGGGAGACGATTCGTTCTTTAACTCCCGCAATCTTGATGTTTATATTCGCAAGCTGAGAGGATATTTTGCAGGTGCAGACGGAATTGAAATTGTAACTTTGAAAGGTAAGGGTTACCATTTTGTGGTAATATGATCAAGGAGAAAAACGATTGTAAAAATTCCTGGCAGATACATCCAGATGCAACCTGATAACCAAGCCCGTTGTAAGCTATTAATGACAGTAATACTCCCCAAAGGCTGCCTACTTTAAATATCTAATTTTTTCATTAGCCTGCCGAATAACGCTTCCAAAACTGACTAATATTTGTTTATTTTATCACTGACAAATAAACCAGTGATATGGAATCAAACACAGAAGTTAAAAAAATCAGTTTTTTCACAATATTCCTAGGTGTACTACAACTGACCGCAGGATGCATTGTTGGCCTGCTGCCACCAGACAAAGTACAATGGTACCGGGGTATTGTAATGGCACATCTTGAGTTTACTGCAAACGGTGTGATGTTGATTGTAATGGGATTCATAGCCAGAGAAATGCTGCTGCCTAAAAAAGCCTTCCGGGCATGGTTTATTCTTCTTCAGGCGGGTACCTGGCTAAATGGTTCAGCCGGGCTTGCTGCGGCACTCTCAGGCAGTTCAAGCCTTCAGACCCCTTATGCCAATACATCATCGCCCCCACCAGGTGGAACCGGAAATCAATTTGTTTTCATTGCACTTGTGTGCTGCGGCATAACAATCCTTCTTGCTTTTTTTATTACGCTTGTAGGGCTTTGGAGAAATTACAAAATGGCAAAAACAACCTACTAAACTAACTGAGACACCTGGGTATCCTTAAGCCAGGTGCTAAGTATAAATAACAAGATAGGCAGTCTACAAATAAAACGATGGCAATTACCATACAATATTGCTCTGACCTGCATCTTGAGTTTGAAAGAAACAGGAAATGGTTAGCAAAATACCGATTGCAGCTAGCGGCAGATATTTTATTGCTGGGCGGTGATATTATGTTACTGTCGCAAATGAACGCTCATAGCGACTTCCTAGATTTTGTTTCCGACAATTTCAAAGCAACATATTGGATTCCGGGCAACCATGAATACTACAGGAGCAATATTGCAATGAGAAGCGGCGCCGTATACGAAGCAGTGCGCCACAATATATTCCTGGTTAACAACTCAACAGTTACCATTGGCAATACCGATCTGATCTGCAGTACATTATGGAGCCAGATAGACCCGGTCCATGAACTTGAGATTGCCCGCTCTATGAGTGATTTTCATGCAATAGAAAGCGGCAGCGGCAAACTAAGCATATCAGAATACAACGAACTGCACGCGGAAGCCTGCCGATACATAAAACAGGCTGCGGTAAACAGCACAGCCAATCATAAAATAGTGCTTACGCACCATGTACCCACTCTGAAGAACTATCCTGAGAAATACAAAGGCAGTGCAATTAATGAGGCATTTGCCACCGAGATGCACGACTTTATTGAAAGCTCAGATATCGAATACTGGCTGTATGGCCATACCCACTACAACACGCCGGATTTTAAAATTGGTGGTACGCAGATGCTCACTAATCAGTTGGGATATGTGCAGTATGGTGAAAACAAACATTTTGATAAAGCAAAACGAATAATTCTTCACTGAGTACTAAATATGAATCTGGAAAACAAACCTGAATTTGAAATTGCACATACCTAACATAACGGCTTAGAAAAGCAAGCAACGATGGAATAGACAGGCTTCAAGCCATAAAACTAGGTGAGCCACGAAGTTCAAAAAAAAGGAATTAATGACCAGATATAGCCAGCTTTTGCCTAAAAATATGGCCTTTTGTATTTACAACAACAAAATACAAACCAGGCACCCACCCTTTTGTACTGATTTGCAACTCAGCTGATGTGATACCCAGCCGGCGGAAACAAACCCGGCCTTGCACATCGTAAACTATAGCCGATGCAGGCTCCAGAAGACCCTCAGGCAACTTAATTGTAAAATTACCTGAAGCAGGATTAGGGTACACCATAAATCCGTTTGCTTTTACGTCCTGTATTTTCTCAGTGTTTACAAAATCGCTCAATACGTGCTTCCAAACAATAAAACCTGAACGGTAAGTGCGTTCAAACGTTGTGATTTGCGAATTCCTAAGGTACTGCCGTGTACCAAGTGTATACATAGTATCTCCTAAAAACACAGACTGAAACCCGCAATAACTTATGAGTGAATCTGCGACAACTGAATCACCTGAAATAGTAAGCTGGCTTGTTTGTATGCCGGCAGTGTCTGTTGCCACAATAATGGCATCTGAAACTCCATAACAATGTAAGAGGGTATCTGTATTAAGGCAACGCTTAGTTGTACCAGTAATAAAATATTGGCTGTTATGCTCAGTGACACCAACTCCACCAATCAGGTCGTTGTAGGCGTATAGTTTAGTCCAGATAAAACGGCCGTCTTTGCTGACTTTATTGAGAAAAATATTTCCACGGGCATTTGAGTATCTCAACGTGCCGGCTACCAGCCAGGAGGAATCGGACGTTTGAAATATATCGAAGTTACTCAGCCCATAATTCAGCGTACAATTATCAGACGCAACAACTGAAAATGATGAATCTGTAAGCCTAAACCTTTCGGGCGTTGCAAAGTCAGCAAAAGCAATACCTCCATTATTTAGCAAACCAAATCTTCCTGACACACCAGGGTTATTTGCTGCAAACAGCGAGTCTCCTACTGCGTTCATTTTGTAAAAAAGGCTGTAGCCTGAACAATAATACGCAGAGCCAACAGCATTCTGCCTGATGGTGTTCAGGCTCCCATAACAATTGGCATCGTTACTTGGGTAATCCTTTCTCCACAGCCTATTACCATTCTCGTCGTACTTGATTAGGTACAAATAATTGGGCCTGCTAACCAAACCAGTGATGTAGGTGCTGTCTCCGCAAATGACGTAACCTGAATCAAGTGCTTTAGTGGCATCTGAGATGTATGTATAAATACCTGATGCCGGCGGAGTTCTTACATCAGCATGCCACAAAAGGGTACCATCAACACCAAACTTGACAATAGACCCTCCACTTCCGGGAAGAAAACTGCCAAATGTGCTTTCACCCCGAGAACCGGCCACTACAAAACTACCATCATTGTTTACAATTAGCCTGTTACCGAAACACAATTCAGAATATACGGGAAATCCCCGGCCGAAACAGGCAAATGATGCCCCCATAGTATAAACAGACAAGATAAATACTGCAATCCTTTGAAAGAAACCAGCCAGCATGGATACGGCAATTTTTTATTACAAACATAATGTAATATTGTCGAAACATTAAGACAATTCACACTACAAACCAGAGATTCAGAGCGAGCTTGAGTGAGGGAGTAGCGACCTTTATACGTAATCCCTCAACTTTTCAACTTGATTCGTACCATTCAACTTGATCAGTAGTTACGAAGAACCTGCCCGAGCTATGCACAAAAAAAAGCCCCGCGAATGCGAGGCTTATCCTGTGGGAGCACACGGGTTCGAACCGCGGACCCTCTGCTTGTAAGGCAGATGCTCTGAACCAGCTGAGCTATGCTCCCTACCCTGTTTAAAGGACTGCGAAGGTAAGTATCATTTTGCTATCTGCAAACCTTTTTTCAAAAAATATTTTCATTTTTTTTGCCCCCATATGTTTCGCCCCAAAGCGGCACTGCTACTGGTTTTCCGCCTGGTGCAAAAAAGCAGGGCCTGCAAAAAACAAAACCGCCCCGGATGGTATCCGGGACGGTGTATTTCCATTTGTTTATAAGTCCCAAGAGCGTGGTGCAGTACTCAGGCCTAAAGGGGCTGTTTATTTTATATTAGCCAGAAAGTCTTTCACTTTGTCTTTGTGTACTATACCTTCTTTAAACGTATAGGCACCTGTTTTCGGGCTGCGTACTGCTTTAATTACTTTTGAATAATTCTTAGCCTCTGCTGCCAGTTTGGGGTCTTTCTTGATCGCGGTTTTAGCTGCTTTTGCCATCGCTTAATTTATTTTAAAACTGATTACTTGATTTCTTTGTGAACTGTTACCCTTTTCAGAATAGGGTTGTATTTTTTTAATTCCAGGCGCTCGGTCGTGGTCTTTTTATTTTTGGTGGTAATATAACGGCTTGTGCCCGCCATACCACTGTTTTTATGCTCGGTGCATTCCATTATAACCTGAACGCGGTTTCCTTTTTTAGCCATTGCTTAATTTTTTACTTTACTTACAATTAGATAGTCACTCCTTTTGCACGAAGTTCTTTTACTACTGACAACAATCCGTTCTTATTAATAGTGCGGATAGCATCAGCAGATAATTTCAAAGTTATCCACTTATCTTCTTCTGCAAGAAAGAAACGCTTTGTTTGCAGATTAGGCAAAAAACGACGCAATTTTTTCTTATTAGAAAACGATACTTTGTGGCCTACTACTGGTTTTCTACCTGTTACCTGACAAACGCGAGCCATGATTTAGTTTTTTTTGGGATTGCAAAGGTCTTGATTTTTTGTTGAATGACAAAATAATTTTGAAAAAATATTGAGTTTTACTGCCGAGTATCTGTATAATTAGCCTTTCAGCCCCCTTGCCGGCACTAAAAAGGCTTCAATTTACCCTTTTTTAGCTTTATTCTGAATTCATCTAATGTATCTGTGCCGCGGATGTCAATGCGTTTTATCTCAAAAATATTGGGTGCGGGTACTTTGCTTACCTGATTGCCTATCCGGAACGCCGCAGTTATGCCCATTTCCTGCATTTGCTTCCGGAAGGCGGCTTTTCGGGCTGCATCCTTTGGCCGGCCACCATACGGATAGGCAAACACTCTGTGAAACTCCAGCCCTGCAACCGTAAAGGCACTTATGGCACTTTTCAGGTCTACTATTGCCTCATCAGTGTTTATAGACCCCAGGTGCTTATGCTCATGCCCATGTATGCCCAGTTGCACAACATCCGGCGACATACTCTTCAACTCCCCCGCAGACATCTTTCGCTCTTCAGGGTTTTCATCTTTACCTTCGCCCTCGGATAGTGTATTGCCAATAATAAAGAACGTTGCCTTAAAACCTGTTTGCTGCAGCAGGGGGTATACATACTGCAAGTTGTTTTGGTATCCGTCGTCGAATGTGATCAGTACTGCTTTTGAGGGCCGGGGCTGCTCCCCTCTTGCCACTGCAAGAAATTCACTAAGCGACAGTGCCCGGTACCCTTCTGCTTTAAGCAGCAACCACTGCTGCTGCAGCCGCTCGGGCGAAATGGTGAGTGCATCCGCCCCGCCGGGCCACACCTTGTGGTACATGAGCACAGGTATTCCTTTTATATCGGGCAGGAGCCAGCTTAGATTCATGCGTTGGTTGGTGCTACTACTTATTTTTCGGGTGGTAAATTACTGTATTCTGTGTACAGCTTTATCTTAACGTACTTAATGAAACCGGTGTAGGCAATGTTTTTGCATACTATATAACCCATGTACCCATCGAGAAAGCCGCCCCTGAACACGTAGTTGTAAACGAACTTCCACAGCGGGCCCAGTGCTATCTTCACAATGGTTACCCGCTCTCCTTTGCCTATTGCATTTCTGGCGGCCAGCTCAGAGTAGAGTTCTATTTTACGGGTGTGGTCTGACAGTGATTTGTAACTGTAATGCAGTATGTCACCCTGCAGTTTCCCGATTTTTGCATCCGGCACTTTGGCAACAATGCTCTCATGTACTTTGTAATCATTCATGCCGCATTTGTTCCTGTCAAACAGCCGCAGTTTCGGCTGCGGATACCAGCCGCAATGCCTGATCCATTTACCGCAATAATTGGGGAGTATGTTTATGTTGTACCCATCAGCCTGAGGGCCGGCCTTTTCCTTGTTTATTGAAGCGGAAAGTTCTTCAGAAATTACTTCGTCGGCATCCAGCGAAAGTACCCAGTTGTTGGTTGCCTTGCTGATGGCAAAGCATTTCTGGCTGCCAAATCCTTTGAACTCATTGTAATACACTGTGGCACCCAGGCGCTCGGCGATCTCAGTGGTCTTGTCTTTTGAAAAACTGTCTACCACAATTATCTCATCGGCAACTGGCGAAAGTGAACACAGGCACCTTTCAATATTCTGTTCTTCGTTGTAAGTGATAATAACTGCCGATACCTTAATCATGTTCTATTGCGCTGAATGCGTGATAACCCCGGGGGTGTAAAGCTATAGTAAGGCAGTGAAATTACCTATATGATTAAGGCATTTCGGGCAGAATCAGGCTACTTAAGCTACTGACACCAAGTACATTTTCTGATTTAAACCCTTCACCATATCGTACCCCGATTCGTTTACCAAACAGCTGGTCCTTTGCCCTGATCTGATCCATAAAATCACCAGAGGAAATGTAGGTAGCAGGCTCATCTGAACCCGGATTATAGAACTGGCTGGAATAGCAGTTGATTGCTTCCATTTTTTTGTTAAAAACATCAGCAATATCAACAATAAAATCAGGCTCCAAAAACCTGTCCTGAATGTAATGGTATACCCTTTTAGGCCTCCAGGCTTCCTGTAACTGCCCTTCCCATTCGGTTTGTATTTTCTGTAAGCCACTGTAAAAACAAGCATCGGCAATCAGCCTGCCTGCCCTGCTGTGGTCAGGGTGGCGGTCAGACAGGGAATTACCCAATACTATCTCTGGCCTGAAATACCTGATGTACTTGATCAAATGCCTTTGATGCTCTTCATCATTTCTGAAAAAACCATCTTCCATGCCGGCATTCATACGCACCTTTAACCCCATAACGGTGCTGGCATTTTTTGCTTCCTGTTGCCGCAATTCTACCGACCCGCGGGTAGAGAGCTGTGACTCAGTTAAATCAAGCACACCTACAGCCTGCCCGGCCAGCGCGTGTCGTATTAACGTACCGGCACAACTCAGTTCAACATCATCAGGATGAGCAGCAATAGCGAGAATATCTAATTTCATAGCAATAAAATGGGCGGCAAATATATAAAACCAAAAGGATGAAAACCACGACATTCGTCATGTTTTCATATAATACAAAATAAATTACACATTATAGAAAACAAAACAAACACTATTGATTCAATGAAAATGACAAGGGCAAACAGGTAGTTAACTACAATTGGCTAAAGTTAATCTGTTCCACTCAGGCTGAATAAACTGTCTACAAATTCAACCTTATTAAATATCTGAAGGTCTTCCATTCTTTCACCGACACCTATGTACTTAACCGGAATTTTGAACTGATTGGCTATTGCCAATACAACCCCACCCTTTGCTGTGCCATCCAGCTTGGTAATGGCAATCGCAGTTACATCGGTAGCGGCTGTAAAATGTTTGGCCTGCTCAATGGCATTTTGCCCCGTGCTTCCATCCAGAACCAGCAGCACTTCGTGTGGTGCATCGGGCATTTTTTTGCTGATGACCCTTCTGATCTTGCCAAGTTCATCCATAAGATAGGCCTTATTGTGCAGGCGCCCTGCGGTGTCAATAATCACTACATCCGACCCTCTTGCTATACCGCTTTCAACCGCATCAAATGCCACAGAACTGGGATCGCTGCCCATGTCCTTCTTAACAATCGGCACACCTACCCGGTCGCTCCAGATGGTAAGTTGATCAACTGCTGCAGCCCTGAAGGTATCTGCTGCGCCCAGTAGCACTTGCTTGCCGTTTTGCTTAAAATTGTGGGAAAGCTTGCCTATGGTAGTAGTCTTGCCGACTCCATTTACGCCTACCACCAGAATAACATATGGTTTTTTACCCGCAGGCACATCAAAAGTGGCAAACTCATTTGATGGTGCATCTGTGAGCATCCCCATTATTTCCTCCTGCAGCAGCCTGTTCAGCTCAGATGTGCCCAGGTATTTGTCTTTCGCAACCCGATTTTCTATGCGGTCAATTATTGCCACGGTGGTTTCGACCCCCACATCAGCGCTCACCAGTGCGTTTTCCAGCTCGTCCAGTACTTCTTCATCTACCTTGTCTTTACCGGCGATTGCTATCGTAAGTTTTGAAAAAAAACCTTCTTTGGTCTTTTTCAGCCCTTCGTCCAGCGCTTCCTTTTTCTCCTGCTCCTCCTTATTTCTTTTAAAAAGCTTATCGAATAAACCCATGATTCATTTTTACAGGGGGTAAAATTAACTTTTTTATCATTGGAATCAGAATCCATTTTCACTTTTTCAATTCCTACCAGCGAACACACTCACTGGATGAAAAAGATGATGGCTTAGCGGCATGATTTTTACATGATTTTTAGACGGCATCTGTTAAGCATTTGTTTCAGAAATGAAATTACATGTAGTGTATAACAATATAAAATTAAACTTAATTATGCCTTAAAAACTGCTGGGAGATTGCATTTTTAGGTAGAAAGTAATACCAAATTTCAAATAAAACATTATTAACTTTACAAAACAGAAAATGACTGATTTTTTTCAAAAAATAAAACTCACAATTTTCAAATTCAATTGAGACGACTAACGGCCTTCCTTATGAATTTTAATATACTTAAGTACTTTACGTGTGTTTTATTATCACTGCTGTTCGTTTTTAATACTTCCAAAGCATCACACATCGTTGGTCTGGAACTGTATTATACACACGTGGCAGGGAACACGTACAAGATTACTCTGGTTGCCTACGGAGACTGCGGGCCAGCCAGCTCGGGTGCATTTGCAACACTTTCGACTGCATCGCCGACGATATGTATATACAATGGCCCCACTTCTGTAAGCAGTATCAGTCTTGCGATACAGGCTCCATCGGCAGGTGTTGAAATTACACCAGTATGCCATGCGGACTCTTTACTGACACAGTGCACGAACCCTTCTTATGCTATTCCGGGTATTAAGAAATTTGTGTACAGCGGCAATTATACGCTACCGGGTACATCTCCAAACTGGCGTTTTATTTTCACAGGCAATATGGGTGGTGGAGCAGGTGCGGCAGGCCGTGCCGCAGCTATTACAAATATTGCAGGAGGTACAACTTCTCAGCTGATAGATACGCTGAATAATTCTGTTTATTACAACTCCAACCCTGTCATGACAACCGTGCCGGTACCATTTTTCTGTTTGAATAACAACGATAGTTATACTCCGGGTGCAGTAGACCCTGATGGGGACAGCCTTTCTTTTTCTCTGACATCTGGTATGAGCGGTACAAATAACTGTACTTCTATAGGCGGACCCGTTACCTATACCGGAGGTTATACGGGTGCTGCTCCACTAGGTGTTGCACCGGGTACTTTTTCCTTTGACCAGCGTACAGGGCAGATATCATTCAATCCTAACATTCTACAGAGAGCTATGGTTGTATACAATGTTGAGGAATTCAGGGGCGGATCGTTTGTGGGTAGCTGCCAGCGCGAGATGACATTTCTTGTGCTCACTTGTACTTCTCTTCCGCCAACGGGGGTTATTACGGGATCATCTTCAACAGGCGGCACCGTTGTTGACAGTACTCACTTCAAAATCTGTCAAAACTCTGGTGCATTCAGCATAAACATTAATCCGGCTGAATCTGATACTTCAAATACGATTTCGGTTTCTGTAACCGGGCTGCCTCCCGGATCAACATTTACAACTGTCAACAATGGCACGAACCATCCATCGTGCACCTTCAACTGGACGTCTACTGGTGTGGCACCAGGGACTTATATCTTCTATGTGACGCTGCGTGACAATGCGTGCCCAATTTCAGGTACTCAGACAAGGGCTTTTACTGTAGTGATACTACCGCTCCCCACAATACACGCCACTGGTGGCGCTACGGTGTGCCTGGGTAGTGCAGCCACCCTGGTTGGCACAGGTGGAGTGAGCTATACATGGACACCGGGCACTGGCCTTTCGTGCGTTTCGTGTACTGTAACCTCAGCGACACCTCTGTCTACTACGCTGTACACTGTAACCGGCACTGATGCCAATGGCTGCACAAATACGGACACCGTAAGTGTACGAGTAAACCCGCTGCCTGTTATTGCAGCAGGGCCGGATACGAGCGTCTGCGTTGGGCGCAGCGTGGTACTTACCGGAAGCGGCGGCATCAGTTATACCTGGTCTCCAGGTACAGGTCTATCGTGCACTACATGCACCTCTGTAACCGCAACACCCGCGGGTACAATAAACTATACAGTAACAGGCCGCGATGCCAACGGATGCATTAATACTGATATTGCTACTGTAACAGTAAATCCGCTGCCCACAATTGGAGCCGGACCAAACGTGGCAGTATGTGCAGGGCAGTCTGCATCGCTTACTGCAACGGGTGGCACATCATACACCTGGACACCTGCAACCGGACTGTCATGTACTGCATGCACTACAACTACAGCCAGCCCCACCGTAACAACTACATACACAATCAGCGGCACTAGTGCTGCCGGCTGTAGTAATACAGGTACGATCACTGTTTCAGTTAACCCATTGCCCATAATCACAGCAGGACCAGCTGCAGCCATCTGCGCAGGCGCTTCTGTGACTATCACAGGGGCAGGAGGAACATCTTATTCCTGGTTGCCTACAACGGGGCTATCTTGCCCAACCTGTGCTGGAACCTCTGCAAGCCCCGGAACTACGACAACCTATACCGTAGCCGGCACAAATGGTGCTGGCTGTACCAATACCGCTACAGTAACCATCACCGTTAATCCACTGCCTGTGGTATCAGCAGGGCCTTCTGTGTCTATATGCACAGGGGCATCGACAACACTTACAGGGTCGGGCGCATCCACTTATCTGTGGACTCCGGCTACGGGTCTGTCGTGCAGCACATGCGCAACAACAACAGCATCTACAACTACAACAACAACCTATACACTCACAGGAACCAGCGCTGCCGGCTGTAGCAACACAGCCACAGTAACAGTAAGTGTAAACCCGTTACCAACAATTGGTGCCGGACCGGGTGTTGCGATTTGTACCGGAAATTCTACTTCTTTAACTGCAACTGGAGGTGTTTCTTACACATGGACTCCGGGTACCGGACTGTCATGTTCAAACTGTACCGTCACAACAGCAAGCCCAACTGTGACCACAACTTACACGATTACAGGAACAAGTGCTGCAGGATGCGTAGGTACAAGCACAATTACTGTTTCTGTGAACCCATTGCCGGTTATCACAACAGGTCCGGGAAGTGCTGTATGTGCAGGCTTGTCAACAACCATAAGTGCTGCGGGAGGCACCTCTTATTCCTGGCTGCCAACAACAGGTGTTGCCTGCCCAACCTGTGCCAGCACATCAGTGACACCGGGCACAACGACCACCTTTACAGTAACAGGCACGGATGCCGCTGGTTGCAGCAATAAGGCTGTAGTAACAGTAACAGTAAATCCTTTACCAACAATTACCGCAGGACCTCCATCGTCTCTTTGCTCTGGGGGATCAGCCACACTCACTGCCGGTGGCGGTGTGTCTTATACCTGGGCTCCGGGAGCTGGATTATCATGCACCACATGTACCAGCACTGTGGCCAGTCCCGTGTCTACAACAATATATACCGTAACTGGAACCAATGCCAATGGCTGTACCAATACCGGTACAGTTACCGTAACAATTAATCCGCTGCCTGTAATACATGGCGGCCCTGCCACTACCATATGTATTGGTTTCAGTGCAACCCTTACAGGCACAGGAGGCGTAAGCTATACCTGGGTTCCGGGATCTTCTCTGAGCTGTACTGCCTGCACAAGCACTGTAGCATCTCCTACAGTTACCACTGTGTACACCGTTACCGGCACAGACGCCAATGGGTGCACCAATAAAGACACTGTAAGAGTAAGCACTTATGCCGCGCCAACCATCGATGCCGGACCCAATACTGCAGTATGCCTGGGTTCGTCAACGACCCTGACCGGAACGGGAGGCGTTACTTACGTCTGGTCGCCAGGGGTAGGCCTTTCCTGCACTTCCTGCACAAGCCCTGTGGCAACACCGGGAACAACTACAATATTTACTGTTACTGGTACTGACGCATTTGGTTGCCGGAATACTGATACGGTACGAGTAACCGTAAGGTCGCTTCCACTTGTAGACGGAGGCCCGCACCACACCGTGTGCCTGGGCACCGGGGCAACATTAACACCGTCAGGCGGCGTTACTTATATCTGGTCGCCGGGCACCGGGCTTTCTTGCACATCATGCACCAGCCCTGTGGCTACACCGGGAAGCACTATCATTTACACAGTAACAGGAACAGATGCTAACGGATGCCGGAACACCGACACGGTCAGCGTTTCAGTAAATCCACTGCCTGTAATATCAGCTGGCCCCCCGGCAGATATCTGTGTGGGTAGTAGTACCACTCTTTCGCCTTCAGGTGGCGTGAGCTATGTCTGGACAACGGGTTTGGGGCTTTCGTGCACTTCCTGCACTAGCCCTGTTGTGACGTCCACTGTAACCAGCCTTTATACCGTTATTGGAACCGATGCAAATGGATGCCAGAATACTGCCAGCGTTACCATTACGGTACATAGCCTGCCTGCGGTTAATGCAGGCCCTAACCGAAGTATATGCATTGGTTCGTCAGTAACTCTGATTCCATCTGGAGGAATTGCTTATATATGGGGGCCTGGTACCGGCCTCTCGTGCACATATTGTGCAAATCCTATAGCTTCTCCTGCTGTTACAACAATTTATACTGTTACCGGTACAGATGCCTGGGGATGCCAGAATACCGACACAATCCGTATTACAGTAAATCCACTTCCGTTGATTGATGCCGGCCCACACCGCAGTATATGCCGTAGCTCAAGCACAGTGCTTTCAGCAACAGGCGGCATCAGTTATGTTTGGTCACCAGGTACCGGGCTCTCCTGCATTCCTTGTACCAGCCCTACTGCCGGCCCGCTAACTACTATCATCTATACTGTTACCGGAACGGATGTAAACGGCTGCGTAAATACAGATACAGTGAGCATTTTAGTATTGCCACTGCCGCCAATAGATGCCGGGCCGCACGTTTCAATATGCCAGGGCGACAGTACTGTACTTTCAGCTACAGGAGGCATGAGTTATACCTGGACAGTTACTCCTGGCCTGTCTTGCTACAGTTGTGTAAATCCAACAGCAACTCCACTGGTAACAACAGTTTACACGGTTACCGGTACCGGTGTCAATGGCTGTACCAATAAAGACACAGTGAGCATATCGGTTAATCCGCTGCCTGCAATCAGTGCAGGGCCGGTAGCGAATATTTGTTCGGGTAACAGCACTATACTAAATGCAACCGGCGGAATAGGTTATAACTGGTATCCCGGCACCGGATTAACTTGCACAGCTTGCAGCAACCCTACTGCTTCCCCAGTTGTAACTACAGTTTATTCTGTGTCAGGCATTTCTGCTGCTGGTTGTGTCAATTCGGATACTACTACAGTTTATGTCCATCCACTGCCGGTAATAGGCATCAGCAATAGTACAGCAAAATGCGTCGGCGACCCATATAATATAACATGTTCGGGCGGAGCCACTTATACATGGTCGCCCTCCGTAGGTTTGTCCTGCGCAACATGCGGCAACACTTCTGCAACGCCCTCGTCAACTACAACCTATTCGGTACTGGTTACTACACCTTTTGGATGCACTGGCACTGCATCTGTTACTGTTACCATCAATCCGTTGCCTGTGCTGAGCGTCTCACCCACTCCTCTATCAATCTGCGAGGGCAGGGATACCTTGATTACTGCCAGCGGAGCGGTTAACTATACATGGTCTCCTTCTACCGGGCTAAGTGCCACAACCGGGGCATCAGTGATGGCAGGCCCGACTAATACCACTATCTACACGATAGTAGGCTATGATGCCAACAACTGCCATTCTTCTATTAATGAAACAGTAATAATCGGTGCGCTGTCACCTGCACCGGTGGTAGTATCTCCAGTACAATACTGCATCAATGCAGCCCCAATGCCTTTGGCCGCCATTGGCACAAATCTGATTTGGTACACAGTACCGTTTGCCGGAACTGGCACAACGGTTGTTCCCGTACCGTCTACATCTGTGGCGGGTACTTTCATGTATTACGTCAGTCAGACCTCCAGCGGATGTGAAAGCCCGAGGGATTCAATCGAAGTTCAGGTGCTTGACAGCGTCAGAATGTCATTTGACGTGGATGTGCACGTGGGATGCCTTAACGACTCGGTATTGTTCAGAAATACCTCGTCCGGCGGCACCCAATACCTGTGGACATTTAACGACGGTAAGTCCGACACCACTACAAGTACATACCACCTTTTCCATCCGGTGCTTGACAGTGTGGTGTACTGGGTACAACTCAATGGTACCAACTATGTATGCTCTCCTGATTCAATAATCAAAACATTTACCCTTTATCCGGCTCCACCGATCCGCTTTTTACACGATCTCACGCACGATCAGGCGATTCCATACGGTAAGTCAATACAGCTGAGTGTATACGGTGCCTGGATTTATTACTGGACTCCCGACAACGGTTCACTGAATAACAACAACATCAGTAACCCTGTAGCTTCGCCTACCGAAAAGACAACTTTTACCGTTTATGGCTACGACCATACCGGCTGTGAAGATTCAGGGCAGGTAACAATTGATGTGATTACGACACAGGAGGCAATTCCAACTGCGTTTACACCCAACGGCGATGGCAAAAATGACATCTTCCAAGTTATTAATCTGGCGTATGGCAAACTTGTGGAAATGCACATATACAACAGATGGGGAGAACTGGTGTGCAGCACTACTGATAACGAAAAAGGATGGGATGGCACGCTGGAGGGTGTACCTCAGGATTTAGGCGTTTACAACTACTACATTATTGTAGAGCGAGAAAATCATGAGAGGGTGTTTTATAAAGGCGATGTAACGCTGATAAGGTAATAAATTTGAAATTTTAAGGAGCCGCAATTGCGGCTCCTTATTTATTAGATAAAACGCGTCCCCGCTTCGATATTGCGTAAATTTAAATAATATTTAATTATCCCCCACTTAACCGAAATATATTCAGATAAACAGGTGAAAAACTTCTTATTATAATTGTGGAATATCATCTTTATCGGCCCAAAAGAAAAAAAATGAAAAAAGCAAAGTTTTTTATTACTACCGTTTTTATACTTGTTGCATCTGTGCTTGCCGTAGTTTACAGTTCGTGCAGCAGCAGTACCAACTGTACCAATGTAGTTTGCCTCAACGGTGGCAGCTGCTCTGGCGGTAAATGCCAGTGCCCCGCTGGTTTCTCAGGAGCACGATGCCAGACAAGGGCTAACAGTGCCATCATGTATACCAACAATACGTATACGCCCATTACTATAAACGTGAACGGCACAACCAAGACGATACCCGCAGGCACTTCTGCCGCCTTTGCAGGACAGTATGCATCGCAGGCTGTTATGACAGCAAACACAACTGGAAATTCAGGTTCTCTTGCCAACAGCAACCCAAGTGGACTGGTTGGCATGACGCTTAACTGGAGCAGGACGGATTCGTTCCCAATTACAGATACACTGCGTATTCCACTGAATGTGGGGCCTACTTATTTCTTTCTCAGAATGCAAAACAATGACCCTAAGAACATAATTGACTTTTACGTCAACATTTCGTTCCCGGGGCCGGGCGAACAAGTGTTTCAGGATGTGACCATACCCAATAATGGCGTTGTTTATGACATGGGTTACTACCTGGCTTTCTCCAGCTCGAATGTGCAGGTACAGACAAGTGATTCAAGGGTAATTTGGAAAGCAGTGAGCTTGCCGTTTACCAATAACCAGTCCTGCACAATCAGTATTCCGTAGTTTATTTATCAGTAAATCAGCTAAAGAACAGCTGAGGTGACGCTGCTTTTGTGCAGTATTTCTTCTATTTCTTTCTCCCGCTTCTGTACCTGAAAGCGCATAGGAGAGAATGTCCAGCGTGTGCGCAATTTTGAAAGGCGGTCCTGGGGTGGCTGGAATAGAAGCCTGCTCAGGAGACTGAGCGCAGCATAATGCCTGAAGACATTGGATACTTTGACAAAGTAAACGACAACAGAGGCATCGCACCTGTCGAGCAGGTTTCTTAATTCCTGAGGATCGCTCAGCGATGATATACACAAAACGGTGCCGCTTTTGGTGTTGAAGTACTGGCCCAGTGCAGTGTCTTTATGCCATACGCTGTTGCTGATGAACTTAGCCGTTTTTTCAGCTTCAGTCATCTGCTCAGGAATATTAAAATTCTGATCAGGGATGAACCTCATTTCCCATTCTTTATGAGCAAGTGTATCATACACTGTCCACACACTGTTTTTGTAATAGTTGAGCATTTCTGCCAGATAGCCTTCACTGAGCCACTGCGTGTTCACCGATGCATAGAATGATGCATAAAAATAAAGGTGCGAGGCATAAGGCTCATACATCTCCGGTATTCTCACAACGAGTTCCCTGTTTTTGGCATACACCTTCCATACGATCCTCCTTACATCGTCTCCTGCTTCGAAGTCTTTGTAGTTCAACGGCTCCCCTTCTACCCTTCTCAATTGTTCTATACGCACATCCATGGTTTCCGTTTTCTTCGGAAAAACATCTGCATCTTCCCTGCCCGTCAAAACTGGCGGCTGGTAAAAATGGCCGCTCATAGGCTGTGCAGATGCCAAAGAGAAAATGTGCAGCATATCCTGAAAAAAGACAAATCCACCTTTTATGTCGTATTCCCTTATGTCGGGCAGCATCAGCCGGCTTTTACCGGTGATGGCCACGCGCTGCAAACTCTTTTCTTTTAGTTTATTGGACATCAGGCTGAACCTGTCTGTCATTTCGTGATCATCATATACCAGCCTGCCTTTTACAAAGCCAAGAACCGGCCTGAAAGCCCCCTCCAGCCGGGCGTTCATGAACAACCTGTTTTGCTTCCCTTTAATTGTTTCTGTGGTAAAGGAAACCTCCAGGCGGCTACCCTTCTTCTTCTTGAGCCACAGGAAATAAAAATAGCTGGCGAATGTGCTCAAAACAGACAAACCAACCAGGCCTATAACAAACCATAGTACCATTTTTCCCATCAGCAAAATAAACGGAACAAACGGGGATGGATCTTCGCCCTTTGGCACAGGCGTATATATCAGCTTATATGCCAGCCAGACAGCAACGGCACACAGCAAGGTATTCAACGTAAACGGAAAATACTGCATAGCATACCGCAGCTTCCATTTGATTTGTTTCCGGTTCATTTATTTATCGGAGTCAGAGCAATTACTGAGCATGAAAATAAATAATGCAATTAGTATAAGTTGTTAATTTTTCTGTCAAAATGTTGTTGAACACTACCCTTACTCCCTAATACCATCTTACCATAGAGCTGACTACTGGCAATACTGTTTTGAATAAGCCTCGGCATCAGGGTTTTTCAGCTTATAGGCCATCCTGAAATCGCCGCAAGCACTGTCTTTGGTGTTCATTTTTATATAGTACAAACCACGGTAAATATACCCCTGTGACCATAAAGGCTCAATGTTGATAGCCTCATTCAGGTCATTAATTGCCGCACGATAATTTTTCTGCTCGCCATAGGCAACTGCCCGGTTTACATATCCCCTCGAATGATTAGGGAACAATTTTATCTCCTGGTCAAAATCGGCTATAGCTCCTGCCACATCTCCAATGCTGTATTTGCAGGAACCCCTCATATTGTATACCATGTAAAAGTCGTTGCGTATGCTGACGGCGGTATCGAAGTACCTGATGGCCATTTTGTAGTTCTTTTTTGCATATTCCTTCCTGCCCAGTGTAAGGACTGCCATATACATATCCTTTTTCAGCTCCAGCGCATGCCGCATACTTCTTTCACTCCCTTTTTCGTCACCCACCATTTCTTCCAGATTGGCCTTGCTGTAGAAACCAGTTGCGAACTTTGGGTTTAACTCGACTGTGCGGTTGTAAAAAGTGTGGGCATTTCCGAAATCGCCGAGCAGGCTTAGTACACTAGCCAGTTCATAGGCCGCCTTCCAATTGGTAGTATCAGCCTCATATGATGCCAGGTATTCTTTTCTTGCGTTCTCCAGGTCATCGCTAAACAAATAGTCATTCCCTTTTTCAAAATGCTCTTTAGAGGAGGCGTTTACTTTGGTGGGGGCTTTTTCCGCAGCAGGGGCGGCACCTTTTTGCTTACAGGAAAATAAAAAAAACACTACCGGTGATAGCACCAATGCGAATCTGAAACTCTTCATTTCTTTCAAATTTTCAGAAAAGATAAACCGATTTCAACAATTGAACAAACCATGTAAATTCCAGAACAATCAGAACCCAACGGATTTAATCTGAAAATAGCCACCAAATCCTTTGTGAATCTGACACTGGAATATCAGACATTAAAATCAGAGGTTCAATCGCATAAAAAAGGGATCATAAACTCGTAATCACGTTACTCAACAATTTGCATCCCCGATTTATAAATGGATTAAACAATGCAAGGCAAAATCAAATATTCGATTAAAAGTAAGAATAACAAGAGTTACGCACTAAGGGACAATATTATCGGCAGCATCTAAATCATATTATTATTTTAATAGCGCAATATTTACCTGTCTGTGGGCAACTTTTTAACTTAAGCGTTATTTGTTTCCAATAAACACCTGCAGTCATAAAAACTTTTTAGATAAACGGCTAACTTTGCACTGGCATCATCATCAATCAGATCTATTATATTTAACAGGGATGAACAGAGTAGTTATAACAGGCTTAGGGATATATTCATGCATAGGCAAGAATCTGGAAGAAGTAAAAGAATCTTTATTCAAGGGTACATCGGGAATAGTACTGCTGCCTGAACGCAAGGAGTTCGGGTACAGGTCAGGGTTAACGGGCTTTGTGGAGAAACCGAACCTGAAAGGAGTGCTGGACCGTAGAGCCAGGCTGATGATGCCTGAGCAGGCTGAATTTGCTTTTGTTTCGACACAGGAAGCACTACAGATGGCCGGTATGGATGAGGATTATCTGGACAAAAACGAAGTGGGCCTGATTTTTGGAAATGACAGTTCTGCCGAACCTGTAATTGAAGGCGTGGATATTATAAGAGTAAAGAAAGATACCATGATGCTTGGATCCGGATACGTGTTCCGCACCATGAATTCCACCGTAAATATGAACCTTGCAACTATTTTCAAAATCCGTGGAGTGAACTTTACAATAAGTGCTGCATGTGCCAGCGGGTCTCATTCTATTGGGCTGGGTTATGTGTTTATTAAAAACGGCATGCAGGAGCGCATAATCTGTGGTGGGGCGCAGGAAACCAATATTTATTCCATGCCTTATTTCGACAGCATTGCAGCATTTTCCATCCGCGAAGACGACCCTACAAGGGCATCCCGCCCGTTTGATGCCAACCGTGATGGCTTGGTACCCAGTGGTGGTGCCGCCACTGTTATTCTTGAAAGCCTTGAATCTGCTCAGAAACGCGGTGCCACAATTCTTGGTGAAGTAATAGGCTACGGCTTCTCTTCCAACGGATCACATATCTCTAACCCAACAGTTGAAGGGCCACTTACTTCTCTTGAACGCTCGCTCAAAGACGCCGGCATACAACCGGGCGAAATTGGATATATCAATGCACACGCAACCTCAACAAAGGCTGGCGATGCAAGTGAAGCAAAAGCAATCAAAGGAATTTTCGGGCTAAATGGGCCCTACGTGAGTTCAACAAAATCTATGACAGGCCATGAATGCTGGATGGCAGGAGCAAGTGAAATAGTATACTCCATGCTCATGATGCAAAATGGATTTATTGCACCAAATATCAACTTCGAAACACCGGATGAAGACACTATTGGCCTGAATATTGTACCTGAAACGCTTCAAAAAGAATTCAACACATTCCTTTCCAATTCATTTGGTTTCGGCGGCACCAACTCATCATTGGTTGTAAGAAAGTGGGAAGGAAAATAATAAAACAATGCAGTGGACTTTTATGCTAAAAAAAAATGCATGTGCGCGCATGAAGTGTTGGCTGCTTGTATTGCTGCCGGCAATTAATGTGTCAGTTCAGGCACAAACAACTGATGGCACAAACCGTTCGGCAGCCAAAGACTCCATTAGTATGGAAGAGCGTTTCAGTTATCATTTTCAGACAACAGTTATAGCCCAGCATCAGCTTGATTATACGGCGCCTTACTCCGGCACCAACAGCCTGCTCACCAGTGAGCCAGAAAGGCTATCGCTGACATCAACACTTTTTTTAGGGGCGAGGTTATGGAAAGGTGCAGAAATACTTCTAAACCCAGAACTCAGTGGTGGCCGTGGGCTGAGTGCCACCAGAGGCGTGGCAGGATTTCCAAATGGCGAGACATACCGAATTGGTGACCCCGAACCAGTTCTTAGTATATCCCGGCTATTCCTGCGTCAGGCATTCAACCTGAGTAATGACTGGCAAAACACATCAGGCGGACAGAACATCCTTGCCGGGCGGGCCGCAACCAGCCGGATTGTTATTACCCTTGGCAAATTCTCAGTGACCGACATTTTTGACGCCAATACTTACAGCCACGACCCCAGAAACCAGTTTATGAACTGGGCCATTATGAGTGCAGGTGCCTGGGATTACCCAGCCAACACTAGAGGCTATACCTATGGGCTGGCGGTAGAATTAATAAAACCTAAGTGGAGTGTAAAGGCAGGGCTGACATTGGTACCTGAAACAGCTAACGGCCCATTTATGGATATGAATGTGGATAAGGCGCACTCTGCTACGCTCGAAATAAACAGGTTATACCACATAAATAAAAGGAAGGGTGTAATAAGGCTGATTGGTTATTTTACACAAGGCTATTTGGGCAGCTATGCGGCTGCTGTAGCTGATACGCCCTACCACCCGCATATTGAGCCTACACGCTCTTATGCCCATGCAAAGGGTGGGTTTGCCATTAATATTGAGCAGGAACTGAGTAACAATATGGGCCTGTTTGCCAGGCTCAGCTGGAACGATGGCAAAAATGAAACATGGGCATTTACTGAGATAGACCAGTCTTTAAATTTTGGGGCCCAATTAAACGGCAGCATATGGAAACGCACATCAGACAAACTGGGCATTTCGTTTTTAATAAACGGGCTGTCTGACGAGCACAGGAAATACCTGGCTGCCGGAGGTTATGGTTTTATCATAGGCGATGGCCGCCTGAATTATGGAACAGAGCAAATCATAGAACTATACTACAGTGCTAAAATCCTGAGCAGTTTCTGGCTGTCTCCCGATTACCAGCTCATTGTAAATCCGGCCTACAACAGGGACCGCGGGCCGGTTGTGCACATAATAGGGTTAAGGGGGCACATTGAGTTTTAATAGAGCATACCACGCTTCGTTTCAATGCACACAAAAATCCCCCGCCTTACCGGGCAGTGATTAACCGAAGCTTATTTTTGGGTTTAAAATTCACTTTGTTTAACATTTTGCCAGTAAACTTTTCTACCGAATGATCGTTCATATACATGCCAACATCAACCTGGCTCAGTAATATGGAACAGAACAGCAAATCGCCACACATTCTAAACACATCTGCAAACCTGTTCGGGCTCTGCTTTGCGGTGTTCACCTATCTTAAAGTCCTGCACCTCAGTGCCAGCACTCTGATTGATGAATTCACGGCCGTAGCAATGCTGATGTTTATGATCAGCTGCACTACATCGTTTTTATCAATAAGAAGCAGGTCAAAAAGAAGTGTGCTTTACGAGAGCATAGCAGATTACGTTTTTTTGGCAGGGATGGCTCTGCTTTTGTTTACCACAATATTTATAGTATTCAGGGTAATGGCATAAAAGCTACTGCTGGCCAAAAAACCAGTTTAACTATTACATATGGCGAGGGCATTTCCATAACGCAGAACATTAGTTTTCCTGCATTTTTTTAACTTTGTTCAGGTCAACCAAAGTTTTATGAAACGAGTGCTTATTCCGGGCTTGTTTAGCCTTTGCCTGCCTGTTTACGGGCAAACCACAACTACATACTACCGAGGCCCCAACTATACTGGCTTCAGCAGCTTTGTGCAGCCGCTGGTGATAAAAACCACTAATTCCTATTCCTACTCCCCGTCGTATCAGCCCAGCACTCGCACGTCCTATAATTTTTATACGCCTGGCTCATCTGTGCCTTCACCATTTACATCATCAGGCAGCCGCTCATCGGGTGGCGGTGGAGGTGGCATAGCCCGTATGGCTCCTAAAGGAAAAATATTCAGCGATAACGGAAAATTTGGCGTTAAAGATGGCTATGGTGGCATTGTAACTCCTGCTATTTATGATGAACTTATTGACTTCTCAGAGGCATCGGACTATATTGGTTTCTGCAAAGTAAAGCAGGGCGGCAAATATGGAATACTTTGGCCCACAGAAAGAAAACCGGTGGTACCTGTAAAATATGACGAAATTAAAAAACTGAACAGCTCAACAGCACTGGTAAAATCGAATGGAAAGGTGGGTATTATACAGCTGCTCGCCTCTGATAAGATGGAAATTGTAATACCGGTAAAATACGACGAACTTGGCCCGCTCGACTCATATTGCCTGTGGGCCAGGCAGGGAGATAAATTCGGGCTGATCAGCATTCTGAACACTGTCCTCATTCCAATAAAATATGACGATATTACTGATTTTTCGCTGAAAGCGGTAATGGTGAAAAAAGACGATAAATACGGGCTGATCAATGTAAGGAATGAAGTAGTGCTGCCTTTAGAATATGAGAGTATTAGTGCAGTATCAGAGGGCTTGGCGTGGATATTGAAAGGCGGGAAATGGGGGCTCATCAATGCCAACTGCGAAATACTTGCTGCACCGCAGTATGACACTGTTTTTGCCCAAACAGACGGGCGTGTGTGGCTGAACAACAAAGCCATGGCCACAAAGAACGGCAGGCGCATCACCATTAACCGGCAGGGCAAAGAAGAGGGCAATTAAAAGATGGGAACCTTCAGTTGCTTTTACAATAATTAAACAGATTCTATTGATTTTTTTCAGCCAATGCCTGCTAAAAAGCAAAAGCCGCTACAGGAGCGACTTCTAAAAGAGCGGAAAACGAGACTCGAACCCGCGACCCTCAGCTTGGGAAGCTGATGCTCTACCAACT
>OMJB01000037.1 GCA_900299255.1 Sphingobacteriales bacterium | reverse complement strand
TTGTTGTTAACCCAACACCAACAGTATCTGGTTCTATATATACTGTTGCGCCGGCTTCTTCGATAACACTAACAGGTTCTATAGCGGGTGGTACATGGAGCAGCAGCCTGCCATCTATTGCTACTGTAGGAACAGGTACGGGTGTGGTGACCGGTGTGGCACTGGGCAGTACCATGATTTCTTATACATTGCCAACGGGTTGTTTTGGTGTACATACAGTGGCTGTAACAGCTACCGGGCATCGTGCAGTGGCGGCTGTGGCTGGCAATATGGGGGCAGTTACTATTGCTCCGAACCCCAACCAGGGTGTCTTTACCATAAAAGGCAGCCTGGAAGAGGTGGATGAGCAGCCTGTATGGCTGGAGTTATCTAATCTGCTGGGACAGGTAGTGTATGCAGAGCAAATAGTGGTGAAAAACGGAGTACTGGACCATGAGATAAAAGTGAACAATGCAGCAAACGGCATGTATCTGCTGAGTATACGTACCAATGAGGAAAAGCAAGTGCTGCATGTGGTGGTTAAGCAGTAAGGAGTATACCAATCGTTGATAATACTGCACATGGTTTATAAGCAAAGTGCAGAGCAAGAAAGGGTTTCATTAAGGTGGAACCCTTTTTTGAATTGAGGTATGTCTTGTAATTAAAAAGTCCCCAAACGATAGTCTCCTGTTAGTATCCAATAGCGAATATCAAAAGTTGATGGTGTAAGCGACCTGTCGCTATTGATATTTATGATGTATATTTGTTTAAATTGTAAAACCTATGAAAAGGCTGTTCTTTGTTTTTTTGTTTTTAGCACATGTTTTTGCAAATGCACAAAACATCTACACTGTAGCAGGTTCGGGATATCACCCTGTCCCGTTAATTTACAGTGGTGACGGTGGCTCTGCGACCGCGGCTGGATTGAATAGGCCTATCAATGTATTTGTGGATCAAACAGGTAATGTTTTCATTGCAGATCGAGACAACAATGTTATCCGCAAAGTAAACACTTCAGGTGTAATTACAACGATTGCAGGTACAGGTTTTGCAGGTTTTCTTGGTGATGGTGGACAGGCGACAGCCGCACAACTGAATGGTCCAACAGGAATAGTTGTTGATAACATAGGCAACCTATATATTGTTGACATCAATAATTACCGTATAAGAAAAGTAGATCCAGTTGGCATTATTTCGACGGTTGCTGGTAACGGTGTATGTTGTTGGTCAAGCGATGGCGGACTTGCTGACACAACTAGAATCATGGCGGTCGATATTGCTTTGGATGCTTCAGGTAATGTTTTCTTCGCAGATTCTTATACGAACCGTGTTCGAAAAATAGCGATGCCGTCTGGCATTATCTCTACCGTAGCAGGCAGTGGAATTATGGCATTCGGCGGTGATGGAGGCCCAGCAACTTCAGCTACAATGCATAGTCCGACCGGTATCACATTAGATGATACTGGTAATTTGTACATTGTTGACTATAATAACAATCGTGTTCGTAAAGTAAATACATCAGGTGTTATAAATACAATTGCTGGGTCAGGATTGTATCCTGGTTCTACGGGTGATGGGGGGCTAGCGGATACCGCTACGTTAAATCATCCATGGGATATTGCAATTGATTCATTAGGAAATATCTACGTTTCGCAGAACGGAGACCATAGAATAAGAAAAATCAATCCATTTGGTTTTATTTCAACGATTTGTGGAGATGGTACTTCAGGATTTACCGGCGACGGAGGACCTTCAACAGCTGCGAGAGTATATTTTCCCAAAGGAATTGTTTGTGATAAAGCTGGCAACGTATATTTTGCAGACGAGGACAATTTCCGCGTTCGCAAAATCGGATCGTCTCCTCTGATTTTACCGACTTTTCTTTCGTCGTTCGAAAAACACAATTTAGATGTTTACCCAAACCCCGCGAATGATCTGCTGTATATTAGTTCCCCGGGCAAAATCAGCACTATCAGTATTTGTAACTTTACTGGGGTAACGGTATTCAGTCATGAGTATGATCGGGAGAACGTGGAGGTAAACATAGATGCTTTGCCCATTGGTGTTTATTTTTTAAAAGTGAATAGCACAGATGTAAGGAAGTTTGTTAAGTTGTAGCTACAATACAAATACGTTTTCTTTTGATGATATTCTCTCCGCAGACAAAAAAAGTGAATACTTGTAACGTTTGTTGCGCTCCTATCGAGTTCCGTGTTTGTAGCATTCTATTTTGGCAATGCGTACTTTGCAAAGCATACGTTGCGTCCATTTTGGTACGACTTTTTTTGCCTGCATCACATTGTACCCCTCCAGCCACAGTATAAGATGTCATTTTTGGGAGTTACCTTTGGTGCATGAACCGTTCGGAGTTAACAGATATTATTTTTAAGAAGAAATCAGTATTGTGTGTGGGGCTGGATACAGACCTGACCAAGATACCCAAACACTTACTGCAAGAGGAAGACCCGGCTTTTGCTTTCAACAAGGCAATTATTGATGCTACCAAAGACCAAGCCGTTGCCTACAAGATCAATACGGCGTTTTATGAGGCGCAGGGTATAAAGGGGTGGGAGAGCATGGAGAAAACACTCAGGTACATACCTGAGGGTATATTTACAATAGCAGATGCCAAGCGGGGCGATATTGGCAATACATCTGAGCAGTACGCCAAAACATTTTTTCAAACCTATCCGTTCGATAGTGTTACGGTTGCGCCCTACATGGGGGCAGACAGTGTGAAGCCGTTCTTACAGTTTGAAGGTAAGTGGAGCATAGTGCTGGGGCTTACCTCCAATGCGGGCAGCGCTGATTTTCAGCTGCAGCCATGCGGCGATGAACTGCTGTACCAGAAGGTGCTGAAAACTGTGGCATCGTGGGGAACGCCGGGTAATATTATGTTTGTAATAGGTGCGACCCGCAAGGAGCAGCTAAAGGAGGTAAGAGCCATGCTGCCCGAGCATTTTTTTCTGGTGCCTGGCGTGGGCGCGCAGGGCGGCGATGTGGATACCGTGTGCCGCAATGCCATGAACAAAGACGGCGGCCTGCTGATCAATGTATCGCGCGGTATCATCTTTGCTGATAGCAGTGCCTCATTTGCTGAAAGGGCCAATGAAGAAGCTATTAAATATCAGAAGGAGATGGCGGTGTTTTTGTAGTTACGGCAATGCTGCCTATCTTTAATAACAGTAACTTCTATTACCGCAATGAACGAGGCCTTACTCCAGTTTATATGGCAGTACAATCTGTACAGGGTTACCGGTTTGTATACGGCGGCCGGTGAGCCACTGACCATTATACATCCCGGCAGGATCAACAAAGATGCAGGCCCCGATTTTCTGGAAGGTAAGATTAAGATTGGCACTACTACGCTGGTAGGCAATATAGAGCTGCACACAAAAGCCAGCGACTGGGTGAAGCACGGGCACCAGCACGATGCAGCGTACAAAAACCTGATACTGCATGTGGTATATGAAAATGACCTGCCAGATGCCGCAGCTAATGTACCGGTGCTAGAACTAAAGGGGCTGATACAGGATGATGTGATAGCACGGTATATGGTGCTGATGCAGGCACCGCAGCAACTGCCATGCAGCGGCAGGCACGAGCAGATAAGAAGCATTACCAAAGAAAGCTGGCTGAGCAGGCTGCTGGCAGAACGGTGGGAACAGAGACTGAGCGAGTGGAATGTGCTGCTGGAAAACTCGGCTGAGGACTGGCGGAATTTGCTGTACTGGCGCATGGCGGCCAACTTTGGTTTTAAAACAAACTCAGTGCCTTTTCTGATGCTGGCACAGTCGCTGCCGCTGAACATACCCACAAAACACAAAGACAATCTGATGCAGATAGAGGCACTGCTCTTTGGGCAGGCCGGTATGCTGGATGTCGACTTTGAAGAGGATTACCCGAGAGAACTGCAACGGGAATACGACTATCTGAGAAATAAGTACAGCCTGAAACCCATTGCCGGGCATTTGTGGAAGTTTATGCGTATGCGGCCAGCCAATTTCCCTACGGTAAGGATAGCCCAGTTTGCCGCTCTTATTCACAAATCACTGCACTTGTTTTCGCAGATCATAGAAACACATTCGGTAAAAGAAATAGAACCGCTGCTGGATGTAACTGCCAGCAGCTACTGGGATACGCATTTCAGGTTTGATGATGCGCAGCAGCAAAAGTCGCCGAAATCGCTAGGTAAAACATCTGTGCAGAATATCATCATTAACACCATAGCTCCGGTGCAGTTTCTGTATGCTGCCCGTCAGGATACTCATAAACTACAAGAGCAGGCACTGCAGCTGCTGGAGGCTGTACCTGCGGAGAAGAACAACATAACCAGAATATGGGAGGAAAACAACTGGGTGCCTCTTAATGCGGCACAGTCGCAGGCATTGCTGCAGTTGTACAATAACTATTGCTCCCGCAAACGTTGCCTGGAGTGCGCGATTGGGTTGAACATTATTAAGGCTCAATAGCTGCTTTGCCGCAGGCAGATTATTGAAACAGCTCATTCCACCTCACCCTCTCCTTCGGAGAGGGCCGGGGAGAGGCTTTTTACCAATTGATCGTCAGTGTTTTTTTGCAGTCGGGGTGCAGGCTCACCAGTACCGGGCATGTATTGGCAATGTTCTCAATAATCGTTTTCTGTTTGTCGGTGTATTGCTGGCCCATAGGGAACTCAAGCAGTACTCTAATCTCTGCTATGCGGCGGGGCTCAGCGGCCATAATTTTTTCTACCTGGCAAACGGCTCCGTCAATGTTCAGGCCATGAACCTCAGCCGATATGCCAATGGTAGTAACCATGCACGAAGCCAGGGCGGTAGCCACCAGGTCGGTAGGCGAAAAGCGCTCACCCTTGCCGTGATTGTCTACGGGGGCATCGGTTTCAATAATACTGCCTGAGCGCAAATGAGTGGCAGCAGTGCGCAGCCCACCTGTATAAACAACTTTAGAGGTCATGAGTAAATTTTTGATAAAATTACGAAGGAAGGGTGGTTTGGCGTTATCGTTTATGGCGTATATGAGAAAATCTTCGTAATTTAGTCTCCTGCGAGTATGAAGCGTTTGTTCAGCATTTTTATGGTTTTTGCGGCCTGCCTGCAGCTGGGGGTGGTTGCGAGTGCGCAAACGGCGGCTGGCAGCAAAGACACTGTAAAGAAATACAAGCTAACCTACGTATTGCAAAAGCCTTCAGGCCCGAAACCCATCACCAGGGAATTAAGCGTGGGTTTGCGGCTGAACTCAAACGGCTGGAGCGGATTTGTGGATATAGGCCGGGTAAAGTCGAAGGATGCGAAGCACAGCGATATGTTTTATAAGGTAAGGCTGTGGCAGGTAGAGTTTACTGAAAAGAAAGACCCTAAAGAGGTAAAGATTACCGGGCAGGGCGGGGGCAAGGGTTCCAATAAGTACATTTACGGCAAGATCAATAATTTTTATGCGCTGAAGCTGGGCAGAGCCTGGATGAAAATGCTGGCGGGTAAGCCTGATCCGGGTAGCGTATCTATACATTGGCTATACGGCGGTGGTTTTTCGCTGGGTATGCTTAAGCCCTATTACATCAATGCATTCAGCGATCCGAATGCCATCAAGTATGATGAAAATACCAAGGTCAACTTTCTGGACAAAAATGTGATTGAAGGCAGTGCCGGTTTTGCCAAGGGGCTGGGCGAAATAAAGATGGTACCGGGTTTTCATTTTAAATCAGGAATACATTTTGATTTTTCTGCCAGCCGTAAGAGTATAATAGGGGTGGAAGTTGGCGTTAATGGCGAATACTACACACAGGAAGTGCAGCTGCTGGCCAACCATGCCGGCACGCCTTATTTTGTAGACCTTTATGTGGCCCTGCAGGTGGGCAAGCGCTGGTAGGCACATTTTAATATATTTTACTCCAATCTTTTTCACGTTTTTAAGGCATCTTTAGCAATCTGCGCTTTCGCTTTTTAGCCATTACTTTTATATTTTTGGCATTATGGCTAAAAAACCAAATAATAAACCAATCCAAAAATCTGCATCGGAGCGCCAGCCGGCTGCTGCAGCGCAGGGAAACACCTCCAAACCCATCAACTGGTTTTCAGTTAAATCGCTGTGTATCATACTGGCAGTTATATCTTTTGTACTGTATGCCAATACGCTACTTAATGGCTATGTGCTGGATGATAAAATGGTGCTCAGAGATAATATGATGGTGCAGAAGGGTTTTGCGGGTATCATGGAACTGCTCACCACTCCCCACATGAGGGGCTACCTGGTGATACCCAATGACCTGTACAGGCCGCTCTCGCTCGTGATGTTTGCTATAGAAACGCAGTTATTTGGCAACAACCCCATGTTCAATCACTTTTTCAATATAGTTACGTTCATAGGCTGCGTGGTGATGTTGTTTCTGTTTCTGGATAAATTCTTCGATAAGAAGAAAACAGCAGTTGCCTTTATCGGAGCGCTGATTTTTGCCCTACACCCTATACATACCGAAGTGGTTGCCAACATCAAGAGCCGCGACGAACTGATGTGTTTCTTCTTTGGTTTCTGGTCGCTGAACCTGTTTATGAATTATATAAAGGAGGGTAAAATATCGCAGTTGCTGCTGGGGGTGTTTACTCTGTACCTGGCATATATTTCCAAAGAGACAGTGATCGCTTTTGTGGTGATCATCCCCATGCTGTTTCTGCTGTACCACAACGAGAACAAACAGCGAGCTATTTTTATAACCGCTGGTATGGCAGCCGCAACGGCAGTGTTTCTGCTGGTGCGCACCGTAGTGCTGAGCAAATACAACGCCAATCAGCCAGGTGCTGCCATCGATTTTATAGACAATGCGCTCGTTAACGCTCCGTCTATGGCTTCGAAGATTGCTACTGAGTTTTATATTCTGGGTAAATACCTGTGGCTGATGATCATACCGTATCCGCTGCTTGCCAACTATTCGTTCAATGCAATACCGTTTGTTGGGTTTGGAGATGTGAAGGCACTGGTTTCGGTTGCGGCATATGGTTTCCTTTTGTTTATTGCAGTGTCCCGGTTTCTTAAAGACAAAAAAGACCCGTGGGTGTTTGCGATTGTTTTTTACATGGGTACACTCTTTCTGTTTTCCAACTTCCCCTTCCTGATGGGCGCTGAGATGGCTGAGCGTTTTGCGTTCTTTGCATCAGCAGGGGTATGTATGGCAATGGCGCTGGCGGTGGATAAATGGATACTGAAAAATGAGGCGGTGAATGTGCTGGCACTCAAAAGCAGTAAAGTACTGATGATATTGCTGCCCCTTACACTTGTTTTTGGCGGTATGACCATTGCCCGCAATTTCGACTGGAAAGATGAATATACCCTGTATAAAACTGATATGGAAAAGTCGCCCGATGACTGCAGGATAGTACAGTTTCTGGCTACCGCAATATCTGAAGATATGTATGTGGCAGAGCCGGATACCATGAAACGTAAGGAAATGGATGCAGAAAGTATGAAACTGCTGAAAAGGTCGCTGGAGATATATCCGAAATTTGCTGAAGCTATGGTGGAAATGGGCAGGGTGCTGGAAAGGAGGCGCCAGTATCAGGCAGCGGTGGAGATTGATAAGAAGGCACTGGAGCTGAAACCATTCAATGCCACTGCCAACAATAACCTGGGTAGTGTGTACATAACGCTGGGCAGGTACCGCGAGTCTATACCTTACCTGCTGAAGTCAATAGAGGTGAACCCCAACTTTAAGTTTGTTTACCTGAATTTGGGCAACAGCTACAACCAGCTAAAGGTGTATGATTCTGCTACTGCCAACTTTAAGAAGTACCTGATGTTTGACCCGGAGAACATGGATGTGAAGAAGAAAATCTCCACTGCATACTATATGTGGCAGAAGTACGATTCTGTCGCATTTTACCTGAAGCAGGTACTGGCAGCAGCACCCAACGATCTGGACGCATTGAATATGCTGGGTGCGATTTACCTGAACACAAAACAGTATCCGCAGGCAATTGAACAGTTTAGCAAAGCTATAGCCATCAATCCCAATTATCTGCTGGCGTATTCTAATCTGGGCAAGCTTTATTACAATTCACAGCAGTACGATAAGGCTATAGATATATTGACAAGAGAGTACAATATTGCCCCGAGGAACGGAGACCTGCCTTATCTGGCGCTCTCGTACCAGAAGCTGGGCAAAATGGACCTGGCACTTAAATTTGAAGCCCTGGCTAAGCAGGTGTATTCTGATTTTAAGCTGCAGTAGGGGGATGGGTCCCGATATCTATCGGGAGGGAATTTGGAATTTGTAATTTTTTGGGGGGATTTGGTGTAGAAAGATTGGGGTAGGGGTTTAGAATTATGGTTTGATACGGGTTTATTTTTATATTTTTACTGAATAAATAATATTATGAAAAGTAGTTTTAAGTACAGTTTGATTGCGTTTGCAATTTTGTCATTGTTTGGCTGTAACGTAGCGAAATTCGCTATAGACGATAAGCCGCAGATGAATATTGATCCGGCTCTGCTGGGTAAGTGGAAGGTAGAGAAAGATGGCAAGAAGAGTGACCTCTACAACATCACTAAGCAGGATAGTGCGCACTATTTTATTACTGTAAAAGAATACAAGAACAAGAAGATAGATACCGCTTATGCCTTTCTGTCAGATGTGAGAAATTCTAAGTTTCTCAATTTATACTGCAAAGAAGATACCACTTGGGGCTACATGTTCATTCGTATTATCGACATCAATGCCAATCATAGCAAGATTACTGCTGCCTGTGTATCAGATACCATGTTCCACAGCATGGTGAGTGCCGCACAGATCAGAGAGCATATTTACAACAACATGACAGACCCTGAGTTTTACAGCGATACGATGCATTTGGTAAAGGTGAAATAGGGGAACTGTAAGTTAATGATATTGTTAGCCGGGGGTGACTCCGGCTATTTTTTTGGTATATTAATGCCATTAACTCCTTATAAAGTTTCCTGCATTTTTGAGTAGCTCACAACCTCTTCATAGACGCTAAGATCTTCTTGGTATCTTCTACAGAGATCATTTCGGTTTTATTGTCTTCGTAAGATGCGCCACGAACGCTACCGTATGCCCAAGCGGTGTTGTTGCAGTCGAACCAATGAGAGCGCACGTAGCGTTTTATGGGCTTATTGTTATCGTCTTCATCCTTGGGTTCGTAGCAGAGTTCTATCTCACCCATTGCCGATTTGATAGTATGTGTTGGTGTGTAGGGTAGGTCGCCAATACCGCCAAGTCCGGCTTCTATAGTGAAGCTTTGTTTTTTGCCTTTGTCTGTTTTGCGTGCATACACAACATATACCTCATGGTCATCGGGCTTTACTTTGGCACCGATCTTTGTAATAACTTTTTCTACCTTAAACCCTGCCGGTATCCAGGTGGGTAGTGGCACGCAATATTTTCTTTTTGCTCTGAGCAACTGTTGCATCTGGCTGGTGTCGAAACCGGGGAACTTTATCAGCGCTGCACCCACCGCCGCTTTTGGATCGGTTGTTTTTGGTGATTTGCTTTGGGCTGATACGGTTAGTGTTACACTTATGCTGATAAGTAATAACAATAATTGTTTTTGCATATTCAAAATTAAGGATAAACGAATATGAGCAGGCGTCGTTTCGCATTATTTTTCAGCGCGATCTTTGGGCGAGAATGCCCGGTATTTTGAACTGCGGCGGTTGCGTTGCTGTTATTTAAACACAAGGGCTTGAAACTTATAGATATTACATCTATTTTTGAAGCAGAAAATTACCAGTGGCTAACAGGCATTATAGCAAATTTATATTTTACTGGGATATCTGGATTCTTGTCCTGATCACCTATGCGGCATTTGAAATACCGTTGTTTGTAGTGATGCAGTACAAGCCACCTGTTATTATATCTGCACTCAATATTATTGTTTCACTGGTGTTTATTGCCGATGTGGTTGTGAGGCGCAGAGTGGCACATTCCAAGGGGAAAAAGTATGCAATGGTATGGCTATTAACAGATGTTGCGGCTGCCATTCCGTTTGAGCTGCTAATATTTACAGGTATTGGCCTGAGTTTGGTTGCATGGCTGCGGGTAATCAGGCTGGTGAAACTGTTTAGGGTATATGGGTTTAAGACTGTGTGGGAATACCGCATCAACCTCAATCCGGGATTGGTAAGGCTGGGATTTTTCTTTTACATATTGGTACTGGGCATGCACTGGATATCGTGTGGCTGGGTAAACATTCACGATTTCAAGGAAGACGACCCTACCGGGTTGCTCTGGCAAACTGATTTGGTTTGGAAGTATATGATGTCGGCTTACTGGTGTACGTCTACAGTTACTACTATTGGTTACGGCGATATTCATCCCAACCATTCCAGAGTATTTGAAATAGTTTACACTATGGGCGTGCAGTTTTTGGGTGCAGGTGCGTTTGGGTATACCATTGGTAACATTGCTACTTTACTCGCTAACCTGGATGTTGCCAAAATGCGGCATAGGGAGCGTGTGGATAGTGTAGATAATTTCATGAAGTCGAAAAAGCTGCCACAGGGTCTACAGGAGCGTGTTCACCACTACTTTAATTACCTCTGGGATTCGAGGCAGGGCTATGACGATGCGACGATACTGCAGGAGCTGCCAGATTCGTTTAAGTATGAATTTGCGGTAGAGCTGAATCAGGAAGTACTTGAAAAAGTGCCTATGTTCAAAGGTGCTGACCAGAACCTGCTTCGGGAAATAGCCATCTGCCTTGTGCCGTGTATTTTCACACCGGGAGATGCCATCTTTAGTTTTGGTGAGGTGGGCGACAAAATGTATTTCATTAGGAAAGGCCAGGTAGAAGTGGTTTCTTCAGATGGGAAAGAGGTATATGCTACACTGGGCGAAGGCGATTTCTTCGGCGAGGTAGCGCTGCTGCTGAAGCAGCCAAGAAATGCAACCATCCGAAGCATTGGTTACTGTGACCTTTACTCGCTTAATAAAGAGTCTTTTGACCGGGTAATATCGTACTATACTGACTTCGAAAAGAAAATACAGCAAATGGCCCGCGACAGAATGCACTCAACCAATAAACCAGAGGGGCTTACGCTTTTGTAATTGCACTTTACTTTGCGTAGTATTCTACCGCCATCGCAAACAAATTAGTATTTGATGTTACGTTAATATATTTATATTAATTTATTTGCAATTGTTAATGATTACCATGTTCAGGCTGATAAAGCAACCTATAATGGTTACCTTTGAAAGATAATTTGGGACAGAAACGGGAAAGTGTTCTTACTGATTTTTAACCTAATGTAAGTTGAAGCAGATCATTCAATCTTTTAAGACCGGAGCTACAGAGTTGGAAGAGGTGCCTGCGCCCAAAGTAAGGGCAGGGCATGTACTCATTAAGACCACACGTAGCCTGGTATCGGCAGGAACTGAAAGGATGCTTGTGGAGTTTGGGAGGGCAAACCTGCTACAAAAGGCAAGGCAACAGCCAGAGAGAGTAAAGCAAGTATTGGGGAAGATAAAAACTGACGGACTTAAACCAACATTGGATGCAGTGTTCAATAAACTGGAGCAGCCCCTGCCTTTGGGTTATTGTAATGTTGGTCGTGTAATAGCGGTTGGCGACGGGGTGCATGATTTCAAGACAGGTGACAGGGTAGCGTCAAACGGGCATCACGCTGAATATGTATGTGTGCCCAAAAATCTGTGTGTTCATATTCCTGATAAAGTAAGTGATGACGAAGCCGCGTTTACCGTAATCGGTTCAATAGGCTTGCAGGGAATCAGGTTGTGTGATCCCAGCCTGGGCGAAACCATTGTTGTGGTAGGGCTGGGGCTAGTGGGGCTGATTACCGCTGAATTGCTGGTAGCTAATGGTTGCCGGGTGATAGGGGTAGACCTGGATCCGCAGAAAATAGCGATAGCTTCCAAAAAGGGTATTACGGCTGTTATACCCGGTGAGGGACTAGATTTGGTAAGCTATGTTACTGAATTAACGGGGGGTATAGGAGCCGATGGTGTGATAATAACAGCGTCGGCAAAAGGAGATGAACTAATAGCGCAGGCTGCGAAAATGAGCAGGAAACGCGGGCGCATCATTTTGGTTGGTGTAACCGGACTCAATATCAGCCGTGCTGATTTTTATGAGAAGGAGTTGTCATTTCAGGTTTCTTGTTCATACGGCCCGGGACGGTATGATGATGTGTATGAGAAGGCAGGGATAGATTACCCGCTCCCTTTTGTGCGGTGGACAGAGCAAAGAAATTTTCAGGCTGTGTTGCAAACTATTGCCAGCGGCAAGCTGGAAGTTGCTTCGCTTATTACTGAAAAAGTTCCGCTTGAAGAATTTGGAAAGATATACAACAACATCAGTAATAAGGAGAGTATCGCCAGTCTGCTGGTGTACCCTGATGTGAGCAATGACAGCGATAACGTTGTAGTAACCACTGGGGTTTTTGAGCCCGGCAAGGGAGGAATTGGCATTATAGGCGCAGGTAACTTCACGAGCATGACCATGCTGCCAGCACTGAAAGATACAGGTGCGTCGTTATATGCTATTGCCAGTGCCGGAGGTGTGAACGGAACAGCTCTTGCACGGAAATACAGGATAGCAAAAAGCACCACAGATTATAAAACCATTCTGAATGATCAGGATGTGGATCTGGTCATGATCACTACCAGGCATCATGAGCACAGCAGAATGGTTACAGAATGCCTGAATGCGGGAAAACATGTATTTGTTGAGAAACCGCTGGCGATAGACAGGGAAGGGCTGGATGCAATTCTTGAAGCATACGATGGCCGGAAAACACTCACGGTTGGTTTCAACCGCAGATTTTCGCCGCACATGGTTAAAGTGAAGCAGATTCTGGGTTCGGCAATTATGAATGTGACAGCAACAATGAATGCCGGGTTTATACCTGCGAACTCATGGGTGCATGATATGAACGTAGGCGGTGGCAGAATTATTGGCGAGGCCTGCCATTATATTGACCTGATAACTTTCCTCACTGGCAGCAGAGTGAAATCTGTATGCATGAATGGTATGGGCGTAACCCCTGGTGCCGGCACAGACAGCGCATCTATTCTGCTCAAATACGAGAATGGTAGCACGGGTGTTATAAATTATTTTGCCAATGGAAGCAAAACTTATCAGAAAGAACGCATCGAAGTTTATTCGCAGGAGCGCACATTGATAACTGATAATTTTTGCGTGACAGAAGGATTCGGTACTGGCTCTTTTTCAAAGATGAAAACCAATACAGATAAGGGACATGCGGCACAGTTTAAACTGTTGGTGGAACGTGTAAAAAGTGGAGGGGCGGCATTGATTCCTTTTGATGAAATTGTGAATACTACTTTGGCCAGTTTTGCGGCTATTGATAGCATGCTTACAAAAAGTTGGGTGGATGTTTAGGTGGCAGTCTGGCGATTTGAAATAAATCCAGCTGCCGGTAGGAACAACGTAAGGTCAAAAAAATTGAAATAAAACAATCAGGAGAAGCCCTTTGTAGGGTTTAGGAATTATGCTGATAGACATTATAGCAGGCGCAAGGCCAAACTTTATTAAGATAGCTCCGATTATTGAGGCAATTGAGGTGAAGCAGCGGGCTGGGATGAATATTGAATACCGGCTGGTGCATACTGGGCAGCATTATGACAGGAAAATGAGCGGCGACTTTTTCGAGCAATTGAATATTCCTATGCCGCATTATAACCTTGAAGCTGGTTCAGGCACTCAGGCGGAGCAGACCGGTAAAATAATGATAGGATATGAACAACTGCTGATGGACAGGCCCTGTGACCTGTGTATTGTGGTAGGTGATGTTACATCAACCATGGCTTGTTCAATTGCTGCAAAAAAACTGAATAATATCAAAGTAGCGCATGTGGAAGGTGGCATCCGGTCTGGTGATATGACGATGCCTGAAGAAATAAACAGGATGGTGACGGATGCAATTTCAGACTATTTTTTTACTACAACTGTAAGTGCCTGCAATAACCTGAGACAGGCTGGGGTGCCAGAAGAGCGATTGTTTTTTGTGGGCAATACCATGATTGATACGCTTTACAAGCAAATGCCACGGTTCCGGAAACCAGCACTGTGGCAGGAGCTGAATCTGCGTGAAAAGGAGTACATCATCATGACACTGCACCGGCCTAATAATGTTGATTCAGTAGAAAATTTAAAAGCACTGGTTGTGGAGATTGTGAAAGGGGCTCAGGGGATACCAGTAATTTTTCCGGTTCACCCCAGAACAGCTAAAGTGCTGGAGAAAACAGGAATAGCGGCTGAGAATCTTCATTTGACTGAGCCACTCGGGTATCTTGAATTTAACTACCTGGTGCAGCAAGCAAAAGCGGTGATCACTGATTCGGGAGGTATTACAGAGGAAGCTACGGTAATGGGAATACCCTGTATGACGCTACGTAACAATACCGAAAGACCAGAAACATGTACTGTGGGTACTAATGAGTTGCTGGGCACAGACCCCGCCAATATTGTGCCGGCATTAAATAAGGTTTTTGCCGGGGAATGGAAAAAGGGTGGTATACCTGAATTATGGGATGGTAAGACTGCCGAGCGAATTGTTGATCATATTGCATCTGTTTTTTGCTTAAATTAGCAGCAGTTTACATGGAAATCAAAACTTCAAGCGTTTTAGAAACTATTGTCAGCACCTTATTACAGGTAGGTGACCGTGTGCTAGAGATTTCGCGCAATGAAGTGATCAGTGAAGTGTGGGGAGGCGTTACAGGGGTTAATAATTATGATAATGAACTTATAGGTAAATCGCTGGCTGAGCTGGATCCCAAGTATGTATATGGGAAATGCCGGGCGCAGGTTGCAGCCAGTTTTAAAACTGGCTTGCCCGAGAAAGTTGAAGCCTGTGTTACCGTTAATGGTCTTTGTGTCAGTTACAATCTGAGAATATTACCGGTTCACCCTGATCCGGACAAGTTGTTACTTGTAGCTGAAAGGTTAAAAACGGCTGACCGTGAACCCAATACAGGTTTGTCTGTAGAGGTGACCAATGGTTTACGACAGGGGAATGCTTTTTTCGACAAGTTAATGAATACAATACCTGGCGATGTGGTTGTGCTGGATAATGAATACAGGTTTCTGTTTGTGAACAGTGCCGCTGTGCGCGACGAAGAAACCAGACGTTGGATGCTTGGGAAAACAGACGATGAGTTTTTTAGAATAAAGGGTAAGCCATTGGCAATAGCAGAGCGGCGTAAAAAAATGTACGACCAGGCACGAAATGAGCGGCGGATAGTAGAGTGGGTAGAAACATCTTATGGTGCAAACGGCTTGCCGGTACACATTCAACGGAAAATATGTCCGCTGTTTGATGAAAAAGGGGCACTGGATATTATTGTGGGGTATTCAATGAATCTTACTGATTTAATTAATACCCAGGAGGAGCTGAAAACTAATAAAGATACGTTTGAGAGCGCTTTTCATGATTCGGGCATAGGTATGGCTATACTGGCTCCCGATGGTAAGTGGCTGGATGTAAATAAAGTGCTTTGTGAAATGACGGGTTACAGTAGGGAAGAGCTTATGGCAATCCATGTAAGGGAAATTACGTACCCAGATGACCGCAGGCCCAATAAAGAAATGGTGCAGAAAATGCTGCGCAAAGAGATTCCCAACTATACAATGGAGCGACGTTATATTTCCAAAGGTGGAAAGATCGTTCATGCTTTATTTACATTGTCTCTTGTATGGGGGCGTGGGGAGTCGCCCAGATTTTTCATAGCTCAGGCGGTGGATATTACAAAGATGAAGGCGCTGGAGCTGGAGAATTCGCGGAAAAATGTGGAGTTGGAACAGGTGAAAATGAACCTTATCAATA
>OMJB01000036.1 GCA_900299255.1 Sphingobacteriales bacterium | reverse complement strand
TGTCGTCATTGTTGGATGGCTATAAACCCGTTAAGGCAATTCTGTGTTCGGTAGCAAATCATGATGATGAATTGGAACATCTGATCAAATCGAAGATCAGGCCGCTGATAATTGTGGACGGACATACGCGGACTCCGATAAACAACGCCTACTTATCGCCGGACTCTCTTGGCCCCGACCGCCTCGCTTTGGCGACGGGTGCCCACGGCTTGTACCCGCGGAATAATAACCTCGTGATAAGCCTTGGTACATGCATCACTTATAATTTGGTGCAGGCAAGTAAGACTTTCAGGGGTGGTGCCATTTCTCCCGGCCTGCAGATGAGGCTCAAGGCTATGAATGCTTTTACGGGTAAGCTTCCTGAGGTAAGTGCACAGGGCGACCTGATACTGCTGGGCTACGATACAGAGACGTGTATGCGTAGCGGTGCGGTGCTCGGAATGGCTGCGGAAATCGATGGCATGATCAGTAATTACTCCAGCCAATACCCTGATTTTAACGCCATCTTAACGGGCGGTGATGCACCTTTCTTTGCAAACAAACTTAAAAGTAAGATATTTGCCGACCCTGACTTATTGTTGAAGGGATTAAATTTAATTCTTAACTATAATGTATCTCTTCCGCGCTAAGTTTTTTTACACAGGCTTGCTTCTGCTTTGCGTACTGAAAGTTGCAGCGCAGACTAGTAACGTAAGCAATCCTACCAATGGGCGCGAGAACAATCCTTATTCCAAGTATGGCATAGGAGAATTACTAAACAGTAATAATGCTTCGCTTAGGGGTATGGGTAACCTCACATCAACTTATGCCAACCCGTATGAAGTAAACTCAGAGAATCCGGCTTCTTTTGCATTTATTCAGCGCACGACATTTGAATTAGGTGGTACCGCTTCAATACGTACGCTCAACGGATCCGGCTTAACATATAAAACCGGTACTACAACAGTATCTTATTTGAGCCTGGGTTTTCCGGTGCATAAGAATGCGGGTATTAGTTTTGGATTCAAGCCTTATACACATGTTTATTACAACATGGTAGATACGCTTGATTTCACAACCAACCCTACGTCACCAATAGGACAAGTTGTTCGTACCTACAATGGCGAAGGTGGGCTCAACACGGCATATTTTGGTGCAGGGTATAAGCTAAAAGAATTCAGCCTTGGAGTAAATATGGGTTATACTTTCGGATCAATAAACAGCACCGTTGCTGCAGTACCCATTGACACCGCGCCATACAATGGCGCTTTTATCACAGAATTCAACAAAAACACAAAATTCAACGGGTTTAACTGGAAGGTGGGCTTAATGTATGAGCATGCGCTTGATTCACAATATATTTTAAGGCTGGGTGGTACTTTTGCTTGGGCTCAGAGCCTTACAGAACGCTACAATGCATACGAAATCAGCACACACAGCCTGGGCGATACGCTGCTGACTATTGTTACCGACAGCACTGTTAACAAATACGGGCAGCTGACTTTGCCAATGTCATTTACACTTGGCGCGTTGCTGGCCAAGAATAACAAATGGGCACTGGGCGTAGATTTCGCATACACCGACTGGAGCGGATTCAAGAGTACTCCTAACGGCTTGTTTGATACCGGTGTTGGGAAAAGTTCTTACAAAATCAGCTTGGGCGGAGAAATTACACCCGATGTTAATAATCTGCGCAGTTATTTGTCAAGGGTAACCTACAGGCTAGGCTTCTACTATGGAGTTGACTATGTAAAACTGTACAATACCACCCTGCCCTGCTATGGCGTAACAGCAGGAGCCAGCCTTCCTTTCAAAAGATCATTATCGAGGCTGAACATGGCTATTGACCTGGGTAAGTTAGGCACCAACACCAACAACCTTATTCAGCAAGGATACGTTCGGTTCACACTGGGCATCACAATCAGCGACAGGTGGTTTATTCCAAGAAAATATGATTAATTATAGCTGCAGATATTATTTGAACAAAGTTACCCGGATGCTTATTCCGGGTGTTTTGTTTATGGCATCTGCAGCCTGCAACAATGATCCGGAGCAGATCAGAGCACTGACCGGCAACGGCAAAAAGATGGAAGACCATGCCGAGGATGTGACATTGATTTACAGCAAGGATGGAAAAATCAAAATGAGGGCATTCGCACATGATTTTACCAGAAAGGAAAGTGCAAACCCTGCATTCATCGACATGAACAAAAACCTAAAGGGTGAGTTTTTTGACGACAGCGGCAGAATAGAGCACATCCTTACAGCCGACTCATCAAGGTATTACACTACCAAAGGCGACATTATAGTATGGGATAGTGTGCAGGTAATGAGCAAAAAGGGGCAGCAGCTTAATACCGAAGAACTGATTTGGAATGAGAGCATACACAAGTTCTTCACTGAGAAGCCAGTGAAAATATCTTCGGCATCTGAGATACTTTATGGCGACGGGCTTGAAGCGAACAGCGATTTCACCTGGTATAAAATAATGAAACCCAGAGGTACTGTAGAGGTGAATAAGGGTGAAGTACCCAAATAGGGCTATTTTGACAGGCGGATCGTAAACTCTGTACCCCGATCCAGTCCGGTTGTTACTGATACGGCCCCATCCATTTTTTCTGCCAGTTTTTTGACAACGGCCAATCCTGTTACCGCTGTTTCGTCTCCCTTGATTTTCTTCTGTAGCGCCTTGAACAGGTCAAATATATTTTCTTTTTCGGCAGGCGGTATACCTCGTCCGTTGTCTTTGTAAAAAATAATATAGTGATCTTTTTCTTCTGCAAACCCTATAGAAATTTCAACTGAATCCTTGATATTAACAGTAATGGTGTAATCAATCAGTTGAATCAATATTTGCATAAGCGCAGCATAACATGCGTTTATTTCTTTGTCATATTTGTCATATCGTACAGTTACATGTTCGGGCAGTCGCATCACCGCAATAACTGCTTCTACAAGGTCTGCTAACCGAAAAATACTTTTTTCATCGCTGATATCAACCGCCTTGGAATAGGAATGAATGCCCGAAATGAGCTCTGACAAATGTGATGCAGCAGTACCCATGAAACGGATGTACTCGTTCCCCTCTTCATCCAGCGATTCGCCGTAGTTTAACTCAAGCAAGTGCGCAAGAGATATCATGGAATTTAACGGGGCCCTCAGGTCGTGCGCTGCAATATTTGCGAAAGCTGAAAGATTTTCATTCTGCTGAGCCAGCTTCTGATTTACTTTCTTCAGTTGCTCATAATCAACAGCCTGAATGAGGTGGCTGCCCACCAGCACAGCAAGCGACTGCAGGAGGTTAAGCCCAGCGGCTTCTGCTGCAATTGGTATTGTACTCCAGACACACAGGGTACCTGTATACGAACCATCTTGTGCAGTTAGCGGCAATCCAATAAAGGTTACAAAATCAGGATGATTGACCACCAGCCCATTACTGCTGAATTTTGGATGCGCAGGCAGATTGTTTGCTATTGCGAAATCAGTTGTTTCAAATTCCGCTATTGCTGCCTGTAGATGCAGGAGCTGCTCAGAACAAGCACATACTCCCATGGTGGTATGCACAACAGCAACTGCGCATGAAGCCTGACAGGCGGATGAAGCCAAAAGAGCAATGTGATTAACGAATTCTAAACTGATTTTACCTGACATTGGTTCGCGTACTTAATTCAATTGTTTCGGATTAGTTTACACGCCGGTGCAACTCCTTGCCTTACCTATAATTTGCCAAAGATAAGAGACAGAAAGGATTCCTGAGCGTTGGCGTGCTAAATCGCCTGCAACTCCAGCCCAAACTGCTTTCCAACCAAAGTGAGCTCACTGACAACACTTTCTGCAACTGGAATTCCATGTTTCATCCTTACTGTTTCCATTTCGCGTTCTGGGTCGCCCGGAATGAGTACTTTTTCGTGCCCCGGCGCGGGCTTCGCATTTCTGAAACGTGTGATCCAGTTATCCATGTGCTCTTTGAACTCCTGCGCCGGCCTGAAAGCGTCAATCCGCATTGCACCAAAAAAATGCCCAAGCCCCTTGCCCGGCATATGTTCAGGCATGGGTACATAAGCCGGGAATGGTGGCGCCCAGGGGCCATAGCCGGCCCCACTCAGTACCGCAGAGAAAATATCAACAATACTGCCCAGTGCATATCCCTTGTGGCTGCCGTGTTCGCGGTCGCTGCCCAGCGGCAGCAGCGCCCCACCCTTCTTTAAAATGTTTGCGTCGGTAGATACATCACCCTCCTGATTCTGCACCCAACCCAAAGGTGTATCTGCATTTTTGCGCTGCAGTATCTCCAGTTTGCCGTTGGCTGCTGTGGTGGTGGCAAAATCAGCCACAAACGGTGGCTGCGAGCCCGCAGGTATGGCCGTGGCAATAGGATTGGTCCCCAACATCCGTTCTATTGAAAATGTAGGTGCTACCAGCGCGCTCGCGTTGGTCATTGCCATTCCAATCATGTCATGTTCCAGAGCCATCATAGCATGGTAACCGGCTATACCGAAGTGATTACTGTTCCTGACGCTGACCCAGCCTGTACCTGCCAGCCTGGCTTTTTCAATGGCTACCTGCATGGCAAACGGTGCAACTACCAGCCCGAGGCCGGCATCACCATCAATAACTGCTGTAGACGGCGTTTCATGAACAATTTTAACCTGAGGAGCAGGATTGATACGCCCTGCCTCCCAAAGCCTTACATAACCCGACAACCTCGCCACTCCATGGCTGTCTATTCCGCGAATGTCTGCGGCGAGCAAAACTCTTGTGGCCAGGTTTGCATCGGCCTCATTGCAGCCCATGGCTCTAAACACTGCGCAGGTAAACGTGTATAATCTCTCGTAAGAATAAATTGCATCCATTTGAGTGCAAGATAAAAACAAGATTTGAATGAAATTCGGTGCCTTACGGGTAAGCGGCGAACAGGCTACCCGAAATTGCAAATCCGGCTCACCTACACCAAATAACAAATTATATTAGTAACTTGCTTAAGATAACCATAGCAATCATGTTGATTTGAGAATGAGAATTTTCGCCACAGTCTTTGCACTTTTAATCGGAGTAATAGCACACGCACAGTATAATACCAACCGCAATAAAATGTGGGTATTTGGGTCGCATGCCGGCCTGAATTTCAGTACTGGAGTACCGGTTCCATTTTCATCCGCCGTGGATGCATTTGAAGGATCGGCGTCGGTTTGCACTCCCGGTGGAAGGGTGCTGTTTTATACTGATGGCGGCAATGTATATGACAGCACCGGTGGTGTAATGCCGCATGGCTCGCACATATTCCCCTACACAATGCTCAGCGCCGCACAGGGAGCACTGATTGTGCCGTTTATTGGCGACCCTCAGAAATACTACATTTTTTCGCTAGACGACATCGGCACTGGCACGATGGCATATTCAGTTGTAGATATCACATTGCACGGCGGACTGGGTGACGTAGTTACGCCATCGGGCTTATATATGGGAAACCGGTTTTCAGAAAAAATGATTGCTGTAACTGGTAACCACTGCGACATTTGGGTTATAACCCGCCGTGCGGATTCAGCAGTATTCTGGTCGTATAAAATCACAGCTGCAGGTATACAGCCACCGGTTGTATCCAGCACAGGATTTTTTTACCCCAGTACTGTTGGAGAGATACGGATATCACCTGACAGAAGGCATCTGGCTGAAACCAACGCAGGAACTGCTGGCAATAAAGGAACTGAACTGTTTGACTTCGATCCCAACACCGGTAGTGTCTCAAATGGCAGGTTAATTGACAGCACGGGATATAATTATGGTGTAGACTTTTCACCGGATAATACAAAGCTGTACACAGGTGAGTTCGGCCGTTACACATTGTACCAGACAGACATTTCACTGCCATCTACTGCGGCGATTGCAGCATCAAAAGTGGCAGTAGGTACATGCTCTGGTATTGAAGATATAAAACTGGCTCCTGACAACAAGATTTATGTGAACGGGGACTGCCTGTCAGCACTCAACTGCGTGAACAATCCAAACGGAGCCGGCTCCCTGTGTGGCTTTACGCATTGTGCAGTTACATTTTTGCCTGGCACAGGAGGAGGGATATTCAACAATGTAGTATATACATCTTTCCCTACAGATACTTCTTTTAAACATCACGACACAACAGTATGCAATGTAGCTGGCGGCAGTGTAACCATTACTGCACATGATTCGCTTTCGGGATCTGCATATTACTGGAATGACGGCACTACCGGACGAACCAGAAATGTTTCATCCAGCGGAAACTACTGGGTGAACATAGTCAATAACTGCAGCATAATTGTAGACACTATCCATGTACACATTAACAATGTTATTGGCGCAATACATGGGCCTATGAGGGTTTGCACCGGACAGACGGTAACACTTTATGATACATCGCTAACCGGAACCTGGACAAGCAGCGACCCAACGAAAGCATACGTTTCCACATCATCTGGAATTGTGACAGGCGTTGCTTCGGGTGTTGTCGTAATCTCATATCATATCCCTGCAACAGGGTGCCTGGCCACAGCGCCACTTACAGTAAATCCAGTGCCTCTGACAGACTCAGTAACAGGAGGTGGAAGTTATTGCGTTGGGGGTGCCGGCGTGCCGGTTGGCCTTAACAGTTCTACCAACGGCATACAGTACGAATTATTTTTGGGAGGCACTCCAACCGGCTCGTTTATAACAGGCACCGGATTCGGATTGTCTTTTGGAATGAAAACTACAGCAGGCACGTATACAGTAAGAGCCACCAATACTTCAACCGGTTGCTTTACACCTATGCTGGGCGCGGCCACAATTAATGTGGTTGATTCTTCATCCACCAATAGAGTTGACACAGCCATCTGCATGGCACCGGACATGTTTTCCGTAACATTAACCGCTCCCGCAGCAACCAGCTATTTGTGGTTTGACAACTCGGCAGGCCAGTCCCACCTGATTACACATCCCGGCACCTACTGGGTTAAGTACCCTATCAGTTGCGGATATCACACAGACACATTCCATGTAAACGCACTGGCTGCGCCGTGCTATACTGGGATACAACAAACTGAAAAAAACAAAATGCTGCTATACCCGAACCCAGTATACGATGAATTAATAATAACGTTTGAAGAAACTGTACACGGACAGCTAGTCATCAGTAATACCACAGGCCGACAAATGAGAGAGCTGGAATTACAGGGAAGAAATCTTAGCCTTGACATCCGGAAGTTGCCACCCGGTGTATACTTCGTAACTGTTACAACAGCTGATGCACAGACAAAAAGCAGGTTTGTCAAATTATAGCCTGCCCGGGCTTTCAGGCAACGGGCATCAAACTATCCATACATTAATCAGATTGTTGTTTTAAGTTTACAATCCGTTATTGATGTATAATATCATTTATTGACAAAACAACAATTGGTTAAAATACTTTGTACTCAGCCAAAAGGTATAATTTAGCAGTCGTAAATCATCAAGTTGAACTGGAGAATAATTGTAGGAGTAATTTTGCTGAGCCTTGGCGTTTCGGGTATGTATTCAGTTATGTCGAATACGGACATTCTGAAACTGAGTATGGCACCGGCAAACGTAAAAACCGCCTGTATTGTATGGATGGCGGTTGGCGTATTTCTTATTTTGAGGGGACTAAAGAAGAAGTAACTTTTACATAGTATACTACCTGATCTGCAGGCCACCGGCTTATTTCAAAGGCAACCAGCCGGTTCATGACTATAGTCATGTGATACGGTTCAGGGTTTTGGTACTTTTACAAACTGTTTATGGAATCGAATCAGTTTCAGGCTAAGGGGCTAACAGATGAACAGGTAATTGCATCGAGAGAGAAACATGGCATCAACAAACTGACCCAAAAAAATCGCAGTGGCTTTTTTATTGCATTGGCAAATGTGCTCAAAGAGCCAATGTTCATGCTCCTGTTTGCGGCCACCACAGTATATTTCATTACCGGCAAATCCGGTGACGGATTTTTTATGGTAGCCGCAATTATACTGATAGCCACCATCTCGCTGTATCAGGACTCAAGAAGCAGGAATGCACTGGATGCACTCAAAAACCTTACGCAACCCAGAAGTAAAGTAATCCGCAATGGTGCAGTTATTGAAATCAGCATTGAAGAGCTTGTACCCGGGGATGCCATGGTAATAGAAGAAGGTTTTTCAGTACCGGCCGATGGCGTAATTATGCAGGCCAATGATTTCTCGGTAAATGAATCAATGCTTACGGGAGAGTCTCTACCAGTTGCCAAAAATGAAGCATCAGAGGACAATAAGGTTTTTCAGGGAACGACCGTTGTAAGTGGCCTGGCCATATGCAGGGTTGAAGCCACAGGCAACAATACCCGGCTGGGCAAAATTGGCACCAGCCTTGCCGAAATTGAAGAAGAAGCAACACCCCTGCAGCAGCAGATAAGCCAATTTGTAAAATTAATGGCCGTTGTTGGGTCAGTAGTTTTCGTGATTGTGTGGGGTATAAATTTTGCGCATTCGAGAAACATCACAGATAGCCTGCTGAAGGCGCTTACACTGGCAATGAGTATTTTGCCCGAGGAGATTCCAGTGGCGTTCACCACTTTTATGGCTTTGGGTGCATGGCGGCTGATGAAAATGGGCATCATTGTAAAACAAACCAGAACAGTTGAGACACTGGGCAGTGCTACCGTTATCTGCACAGATAAAACAGGCACTATAACTGAAAACAAGATGTCCCTGGCCAAAATGTTCGTTCTGGCATCTGGCAAGATTACGTTGGCATCAAACGAGCCTGGCGACGATGAGAAAGAACTGATACAACTGGCAATGTGGTCGAGTGAGCCCGTTCCGTTTGACCCTATGGAGGTTGCATTACATGAAGCATATCTGCAACATGCAGATATTGATAAACGCGGCGAATACCTGATAGTACATGAATATCCGCTGAGCGGGAAACCGCCCATGATGACCCACATATTTGAAAACAAATCAGGGCACCGGATCATAGCCGCGAAAGGAGCACCCGAAGCACTGATAAAAGTTTCCGATTTATCGGAAGCAGAAAGAGAAAAAATTACAGAAGCGGTGGAATCGCTTTCGAGAGAAGGTTACCGGGTGCTTGGGGTAGGCGTCACTGAATTCACCGGGAATGATTTTCCGGGTGAGCAGCAGGAGTTCAGGTTTGTGTTCAAGGGAGTGGTTGCCTTTTATGACCCACCAAAAGACAACATTGGGCCTGTACTTCAGTCTTTTTATGATGCGGGTATTTCAGTGAAGATCATTACGGGCGACAATGCCGCTACAACGGCAACAATTGCGAAGCAAATAGGCTTCAAGGGCGCAGAGCATACTATAAGCGGAGAGGTGCTTGTAAGCGAAAAAGAAACCAAACTGGAGGAGGATGTAATGCAGATCAATATTTTCACGCGTATGTTTCCTGAAGCGAAACTCAGGATCATTAATGCGCTGAAAGCCAAGGGGCAGATAGTTGCCATGACTGGAGATGGCGTAAATGACGGCCCCGCCCTGAAGGCTGCACATATCGGAATAGCCATGGGAAAAAAGGGCTCGGAGATTGCCCGGCAGGCATCATCTCTGATATTGATGGATGACGACCTGGGCAAGATGGTGCTGGCAATAGCCCAGGGAAGGAAAATCTACACCAATTTAAAAAAAGCAATCAGGTACATCATTTCCATCCATATACCCATCATACTGGTAATACTGATACCTCTTGCGCTGGGATGGATCTACCCCAACATTTTTTCACCCGTGCACATTATTTTTTTCGAACTGATTATGGCCCCTACCTGTTCTGTAATTTTTGAGAATGAGCCAATAGAGAAAAACGCGATGCAGCAGCCACCCCGCCCTTTCACTACTACGTTTTTCAAATGGAGCGAACTGGGTGTGAGTGTGTTACAGGGGCTGGTTATTCTTGGGGGGCTTTTGGTTACCTATCAGTATGCTGTACAAACCGGCAGCAATGAAGCCGTAACACGTACCATGGTTTTTGTTTCGCTCATCACCGCCAATATCTTCCTTACTTTGGTCAACAGGTCTTTTCACTATTCAATAATTACGACTGCTGGGTACCCGAATAAACTGGTTTGGGGCATAATAGCCAGTACCATCCTATTGAGCGGATTAATACTGTATATAAACCCGCTATGTGCATTTTTTGAATTTGAACATATAAATAGACGTTTGCTGACAATAAGCATCCTTATTGGCATAGCCAGTGTTACCTGGTTTGAGCTGGTCAAATTTGCGCAGCGGATCAAGAATAAATAAATATTCTTTATATAAACGGAGTTTTATTCAAATAGAACCTCCATTACCTAAAATTTAGCCACTGAGGCTTACCTTTGCGCCTCGTTATGGAAACCAGCGTGGAAATAATTAATAAGTCGCCACATGCTTTGCCGTCGTACCAGACAACCGGTTCGAGCGGAATGGACATAAGGGCGTGGTTACCAGCTGCGGTTACCATGCGGCCAATGGAAAGAAAGCTAATCCCCACCGGCCTGTATATAGCGTTGCCACACGGATTTGAAGCACAGATAAGGCCGAGGAGCGGACTGGCAATAAAACAAGGGCTGACCGTTGTTAATGCACCCGGCACAATAGACAGTGATTATCGCGGCGAAATCATGGTTGCACTGATAAATTTGTCGGGAGAGGAGCAGACAATCAACGACGGAGAGCGGATAGCACAAATGATAGTAGCGGGCTATGAACAGATCACGTGGAATCCAGTTACAGAACTGGATGAAACAGACAGAGGAGCCGGAGGATTCGGACATTCAGGAAAACACTAAAAATCATTATGCACATTTACTACTCAGATAATAAAATAAAGAAGTAAGGCATAATACGGTAAGAAAACAATACTCTCAAAACAAAACTAAACTCAGACTACAGTACATATGAACATTATAATTCCAATGGCAGGTATGGGCAAGCGTATGCGCCCACACACACTCACTACAGCCAAACCACTGTTGCCTATAGCCGGCAAACCAATTGTGCAGAGGCTCGTTGAGGATATTATAGCCACTTGCAACGAAAAAATTGATGAGATAGCTTTTATTATCGGGCCTAATTTCGGTAAGGCCGTAGAAGATCATCTGATTTCGGTAGCTGCAACATTGGGTGCAAAAGGTAAAATCTGCTATCAGGATACCCCGCTGGGTACTGCTCATGCTATTCTCTGCGCAGGTGATACACTCACAGGTAATATATTTATCGCTTTTGCTGATACACTATTCAATGCCAGGTTTAGCATCGATAAAAATAAAGATGCCATAGTATGGACGCAACGAGTTGAAGACCCACGTGCCTATGGAGTAACAAAGCTGAACAACAATAACGAAATAGAAGCCTTTGTAGAAAAACCTCAGGAGCTTGCTCCCTGTTATGCAATAATCGGCGTATATTATTTTAAAGATGGCGATGGCTTGAAGAAAGAGTTACAGCGCCTGATTGACAACAACATAATGCTGAAAGGCGAATACCAGATCACTGATGCAATGGCTCATATGCTGTCCAACGGTGTAAAATTTTATACTGATCAGGTAGACGAATGGTTTGACTGCGGATACAAAGATGCAGCTATATATACCAACCAGCGCATTCTGGAATTGAAGAAGAACTCAGAAACACTTGTGTCTCCAACAGCAGTTGTTGAAAACTCTGTCATTATCCCTCCGTGTTTCATAGGCGACAACGTAACGGTTAAGAACTCAGTAATTGGGCCGCATGTGTCGCTGGAAAAAGGAGCAACCGTTGAAGACTGTAGAATCTCCAACAGTATCATACAGTCTGACAGTAATGTTAAAAATGCGCAAATAGACAATTCAATACTTGGTAAAAGTGTAACTTACATGGATAAACCGAAGGAATTGAACATCGGTGATTTTTCTTCACATTTATGAGCCTGCAGCGAGTTGTAGTATTCTTTATTGTTTTTATTAGTTCCGGTGTTTTTGCACCGGTGCATTCGTATTGCCAGCCTGAAGGAATCGACTCAAATATAGATATGTCAAAGGCGGGCAGAAACGCCCTGTCTGACCAGTTGTTTTTTGACGCCATGAAGGCAAAGATGCATGACGACGACAAAAAAGCAGCTGAGTTATTTGAAAAATATGCGGCAGCCCGTCCGGATATACCTGCTGTATGGTATGAACTATCGAAAATCAGCTACGGAAACAGAAAAACAGACAAAGCCGAAGAGTACATTAAAAAAGCAATGGCGCTGAACCCTTCTAATAAATGGTATAAAGAACAGTATGCCTCACTGCTGGCCGACCGTGGTGCATTTAAAGAAGCAGGAGACATGGTTGCTGAGCTGATTGTTGCCAACCCGGATGATTTAAGCTATCCGCTTATAGCAGCAGAATATTACAGCAAAGCCAAAAAGTTTGATGAGGCGCTGAAATATATGGACAAGGCCTTGCTAAGCCATGGAAATGATGAGGAAATACTGTTGAGAAAGATGCAGGTTTACCTCAGTATGAACGATCTGGACAAAGCAGCTCAGATTGTTAAGGGCCTGATTGCCAAAGAGCCAAAAACCGGCAGGTACTACAGAATGCTGGCAGACCTTTATGAAAGCAATAAACAACCGGAAAAAGCCAAAGAGGTATATGAAAACGGCAGAAAAATAATACCTGACGATATTTTTATTCAGGTGGGTACTGCAGACAACTACATTAAAGCTGGAGACACTGTAGCTTACTTGAAATGCATCGGCAAAATTATAGAAAACAAAACTATTGATGCAGAGAGCAAGCTTCAACTCTTTAATGAATATATACAGACGCTGCCCAATGATTCAGTTATGGGAGTAAGAGGCCTTCCTCTAATGCGGCAGATAGTAAGCCAGCATGAGGATGATGCACAGGTACAGTTCATCTACTCATCTTTTCTTTATGCCAACAACAAACCGGACAGTGCAGCATCTGCTCTTAAAAGATCCATACAGATAAAGCCGGGCAATTTCAATTCGTGGGAGCGATTGATGGCGGGCTATACTGATAAAAAAGACGCTGATTCACTGATCAGGTACAGTGAGAAAGCTATGCGCCTGTTCCCAAATGTTGCCAAGGTTCATTACTACAACAGCATTGGGCACATGAACAAAAAAGACTACGCCCGGGCCATCATTGCAGGAAAACGAGCCATAGACATGCAGCCTGAAAACGACAAACCAGTTTTGGGTGCCATGTATTCTCTTCTGGCTGATGAATACAATGTGAATAAACAATACGACCTGTCTGACAAAACATTTGAAAAGGCACTTTCTATTGACCCTGATAATGCTTCTGTTCTGAACAACTACAGTTATTATCTTTCAGTAAGAGGCGTAAGGCTGGATTACGCTGAAAAAATGTCGAAAAAATCGCTGGAACTGAGGCCGGAAGAGGCAACTTTTCTGGATACTTATGGCTGGATACTATACAGGCAGGGGAATTTCCTGAAGGCAAGGGATATGGTGGAACGTGCAGTAAAGCTTATGGGCGATAAAGCAGACGCTACTCTTTTTGACCATCTCGGCAACATTTGCTTCCAATTGAATGAAAAGGAAAAAGCAATTGAATACTGGAAGAAAGCTAAAGCACTGGGCGGCGGTGAAGATCTGTTTCTGGATAAAAAAATAAGTGAAGGAAAATTGTATGAATAGAACTGCCCTGGGTACCCTTTTTTTATTGCTTTCATGTTATCTGTATTCATGCTCGTTTAAGAAACTGGTAGCAGGCAAGAAGCCTGAAGTATATGTTTGGCATGTAATTCACAACAATACAGATTCAAACGGGCTCACCAAAAACCGGGTGGCGGTTCTTCCTCAGCCGGACTCTGCCATCAGCAACAATGATAGCCTGCAGCACCTGGTTAAACTGATTGATCAGTTCAGGCCGGTATGGAACAAAAGGCTGCAGTTTAATACTTTTATAGGCAGGGCGAAAATGAAAATGGAAGCCCCCGACGACAAACAGGATTTCACGGCCCACTTCAGAATCAGAAAGGATAGTGTTATCTGGGTAAATGTAACAGCACTGGGAGGCATTTCCTTTGCCAAAATACTAATAACGCGCGACAGCTTTTTTATGGTAAACATGTTGCAAAAAACTGCGACCTGTGTTCCGCTGGCCAGTGCGGCAAAGATACTGCCATCAAAAGTTGACTTCAGCTCACTTCAGAATCTGATTATAGGGGAGCCGCTGAGAGGGGGAGAAATAACAGAAGTGACGGAACTGAATGGCAAATGGTCGGCCAGAGTAGAAGATTCTAGTTATGTGCAGGAACTGCTGTACAACAAATCTGACAGCACGCTCACTTATGCACAGCTACGCACCCATAGCATTTCAGGGCCTACCGCCACAACAAACTACAACAGTTACGAATCAAGCGATTCCAGAAAGCTGTCTACCGGACGGGAACTTAAAATTCAAAATGGCAATGATGTTTATTCGTTGGAAATGAACTTTGTAAAATTCAGTTTCGACGACGCAATGGATTTTCCATTCTCGATACCCAAGAGCTATACTATCAAGGAGCAATAGTATCAGCGGTGGCAAATATCCAGTTCTACAAAAAAGCTGTTTGATAGCTTTTCAGTGAATGTCTGTTTAGGAAAATTTACTGTTAATGCATTGACTGGTATGACATAGGTAGGAATGGCAGTAAAAAGCCACTTCCCCACCCGGTATGTAGCTTTAAGGCTGAATTCATAATCCAGTAATTTGAATTTGCCTGCATCAGCCAATACGTCCTTTTTAAATGTTTTGTCTTTTTTAGCTATACGGTTTACAAAATACTCGTTGTAAAAATTCTGTGTCCCTGCATAAGCCACTGCCTGCGGAATAATGTGCAATGTATTGTCCAGCAATTTAAAATCATGGTCCAGCATCAGCCCAACAGAATAGTCTGTTTTTTTATAGAAGTCGAGATTCACATTAAGTTGTGGCTCGACCCAATTGTTAGCGTACTGTACAAATGCCCCTGCCCCGGCTTTCGCATTTCCTCTGATGCTGGTAGAATTCTTGTTATAGAAATATTTCTCAGCACTCAATCCGGTGTTCACATGTTCTCCAAAAGAATGTTCGTAACCGGCTTCCAGCGTCAGCAGGTCAATTCTGCTTTTTGAAGGGGCATCAGAAACGCTGAGTTTGGCATAAAACCCCGACTTATGGTGATACCCAATATAAGGAGTGATGTATGGTACCGCAACAGTATCCTTTCTTCCCATTGATACATTGTCACTTAAAAAGTTGACGCCAAACATGAAGAAGGATTTGAAGTCATAAGGATCATCTTCTCCGTCAGCTTCAAAATTGCCTGACGAACGCTGTGCAAAGGAGGCTCCGGGCAAAACAATAAACGCTGATATAACCGAGAATATAACAAAAAGCTTCCGCATTAGCAGGAATAAATTAAATGTGTTTCAAAGATAATAATATAATCATTAGACCAGTTTCCTCAGAAGAAGTTTATTGGCAGGCAAAAAAGTGCCCGTACTTAGCGAGCACTGAAACTGAGCAAAGTCAGGAAAATTAACGGTTGTTCAATTGGTATAATTAATAGCTTTGTAAAAAGACTAAAAATGGAAACGCAGCCTCTTTCTTCTTCAATTACCGGTGGTGGTTTTTTGATTCAGGCATCAACTCCTGATAATACTTTTACACCTGAAGACCTCAACGAAGAACAGCACATGATCATTGACATGTGCAATGAGTTTCTGGAGAAAGAAGTGCTGCCCAACCTCGTTGCAATAGATGAAAGGAAAGAAGGCCTGATGCAGTCACTTCTGGAAAAAGCGGGAAGCCTTGGACTCCTGGGTGCGGCATTTCCTGAGGCATATGGTGGGCTTGGCAAAGACTTTGTTACCGCAACGCTTGTAAATGAATGCCTTGGTGGTGGCCACTCGTTTGCAGTAGCAATGGCTGCACACAACGGAATAGGGTCTCTGCCCATATTGTATTTCGGCACAGAGGAACAAAAACAAAAATATATCCCAAAACTGGCTACGGGCGAAATGAAGGGTGCCTATGCGCTCACAGAGCCTGGATCAGGATCGGATGCGCTTGCAGCTAAAACAACTGCAACACTGAGTGAAGACGGTACTGCCTACACGCTCAACGGCCAGAAGATTTGGATTACCAATTCAGGCTTTGCTGACGTGTTCACTGTTTTCGCAAAAATAGGCGGTTCAGAATTCAGTGCTTTTATTGTTGAGCGAAACACACCAGGCCTTTCATTTGGCGAAGAAGAACACAAAATGGGTATCAAAGGATCCAGCACACGCCAGTTGTTTTTCGAAAACTGTACAATACCTGCCGGCAACCTTCTGGGAGAAAAAGGCAAAGGGCACATAATCGCGTTCAATATCCTGAATATCGGGCGGCTTAAATTATGTGCTGCGGCGACCGGAGGGGCTAAGCTTGCGTTGAAAACCACAATCAGCTATGCTACAACCCGCGAGCAGTTTCATGTGCCTATATCCAGTTTTGGAGCAATACAGCACAAACTGGCCGAAAGTGCCATACGCATATTTGCAAGCGAAAGTTCACTTTACCGCACAGCGCAGTGGATTGAAAACAAAGAGCAGGAACTGAAAAATGCAGGCCGCGAAGCCGATGCCCTGCTGGGCGCAGCTGAGGAATATGCCATTGAATGTGCTATGCTCAAGGTACTGGGTTCAGAATGCCTGAATTACGTTGTAGACGAAGGCGTGCAGATACACGGCGGAAACGGATATTCTGATGAGTACAACATCTCAAGGGCATACCGAGACAGCCGCATCAACAGAATATTTGAAGGCACCAATGAGATCAACAGATTGCTGGTGCTGGATATGTACCTGAAACGTGCCATGAAAGGCAGAATCAATATTATGGCGCCGGCAATGGCTATTCAGAAGGAACTTGTAAGTATCCCTGACCTGAGCAGTAGCGATACACTATTTGCACCCGAAATAAAAACGGTAGAAAATTTCAAAAAAGCAATACTAATGTGTGCAGGTGCCGCAGCTCAGAAATTAATGATGCAGCTGGAAACAGAACAGGAGATTTTAATGAACCTGTCTGATATGCTCATTGATACGTTCCAGGCAGAAAGCACACTCATAAGGGCGGTAAAAATGCACAATACCGGCCATACCGATGCCGCTATTGCCGCTGATATTGCCCGTACTTTTATTTATGATGCAGCCGACAGGATACACCATGCCGGCAAAACTGCAATCAATTCGTTTGCGGAGGGGGATGAGCAGCGAATGATGCTGATGGGTATTAAACGATTCACCAGAACTGAGCCATACAATGCAAAAGGCGCGAGGCGGAGAATTGCTGCAAAACTGCTTGAAAGGAGGCATTTTTTCTTTTAATGTTATTTTCAGTTCAAATGCCCTATTTACAGATGTGCGGGCTTAAAAATTATCATTTCATGGTTACCTGCAAAGAATTACTTTTGCAAAAAATCTCTGAAAATCACTGATGCGTAACTGGTGGTGGAAAATAGGCTGTCTGTTGTTGGTGGGGTATACCGTGGTAGGTGGATTCCTGATGCCAGTACCCCGGCTGGATATACTCAATGAGACCATCCGCAACCTGTACTTTCATGTACCCATGTGGTTTACTATGATCGTTCTTTTTGGCTGCGCATTCTGGTATTCAATCAAATTTTTACGCACAGGCAATCTGATAGATGACATCTATGCCGTTCAGTATACGAATACTGGCATTTTCTTCAGCATATTAGGCATGTGTACTGGCATGGAATGGGCTCAGTTTACCTGGGGCGCCGCCTGGAGCAATGACCCGAAAGAACTGGGAACCGCCATGTGCATGCTGATTTATTTTGCCTACACCATTTTACGCGGCGGATTGAAAGACGAAGAGAAAAAAGCGAAAATCAGTGCTGTGTACAATGTATTTGCATTTGCTATGATGATACCGCTGATATTCATTATGCCCAGAATGGTAGACTCTCTGCATCCCGGCAACGGAGGCAACCCTGCTTTTAAACAATACGACCTGGATAAATATATGCGGCTTGTTTTTTACGCTGCTGTACCCGGATGGATATTGCTGGGACTGTGGATATCGTCGCTGAACATCAGGATCGGGCTTGTTAAGTACAAACGTGAAAATGATTTGTAACTGAAACCTGTTGATTAACAACCTCAAAACTATTCTTTTTAAACTCCGGATAATATGCTCAAAAGAATCACGTCAACCATATATATATTACTAATAACTAGACTTGCCGCAAATGCCGAAACTGAGATGGCAGACACCCTCCGCTCGAACGGTAAAATTTACGTTGTGGTTATGGTATTAGCTACTATCTTTGCGGGAATTTTTGCATTTCTGGTATATTTGGACCGGAAGATCAGCAAAATGGAAAAAGAAAAATAATTTTAATTTAATAACACAAATAAAAAAGAGAAGGTGGAAAAAGTAACTGCTCAGCAAGCCCAGGAAGCTCATTACAGCTTTTTTCAGGGTGTGGAACGCAACTTTGATAAAGCTGCTAAATTTACCCGTTTCGAATCAGGTATCCTTGAACAGATAAAAGCCTGTAATTCGGTATACAGTATGAAATTCCCGGTGCGTATCGGTGAAAAAATAGAGGTAATTGAAGCTTATCGTGTGCAGCACTCACACCATAAACTACCCTGCAAAGGCGGTATCCGTTATAGTATGGACGTGAACCAGGATGAAGTAATGGCGCTTGCATCTCTGATGACTTATAAATGTGCTATCGTAAACGTACCTTTTGGTGGTGCAAAAGGAGGCATAAAGATCAACCCGAAGAATTATTCAGTGTTCGAACTTGAGAAGATCACACGCCGTTATGCGAGTGAACTCGTAAAAAAGAATTTCATTGGCCCCGGCATTGACGTTCCAGCTCCAGATTATGGTACAGGTGGCCGTGAAATGAGCTGGATTGTTGATACTTACGCTTCACTGAAACCAGGTGAAGTAGATGCACAGGCTTGCGTAACGGGTAAGCCAGTAACTCAGGGGGGCGTTCGCGGACGTACTGAAGCTACCGGACTGGGTGTATTCTATGGCATTCGTGAATTGTGCAACATTGCTAAGGATATGCAGAAGATAGGAATGGCCACTGGGCTGGAAGGCAAAAAAGTAATTGTTCAGGGGCTTGGAAACGTGGGTTATCATGCTGCTAAGTTCTTCTTTGATGCAGGTGCTACTATTGTTGGCCTTGCTGAACACGAAGGTGGCATTTATGACGAAAAAGGCCTGGATATTTATAAGGTTGTTGAACACCGAAAAACAACAGGCCATCTGCATAATTATCCCGGAGCAAAAAACATTGACAGCAGTGCTGCTACATTGGAATTGCCATGCGATATCCTGATTCCTGCCGCACTCGAAAACGTAATCAATGGCAGCAATGCCGGACGCATTCAGGCTAAGATCATTGGTGAGGCTGCTAATGGTCCGCTGACACCTGAAGCAGATGAAATCCTGAACAAGAAAGGAGTAATTGTAGTACCAGATATGTACCTGAACGCTGGTGGGGTTACGGTTTCATACTTCGAGTGGCTGAAAAATCTGAGCCACGTACGTTTTGGCCGCATGGACAAGCGTTTTAGTGAAAATCAGAACGATACCATTTTGAAATCAGTAGAAAGCCTTACTGGCAAAAGAGTAACTGATATCGAAAGGAAGCAGATACTACACGGCCCTGATGAGGTAGACCTGGTGTACTCTGGCCTGGAAGACACTATGATAGGTTCTTACCACGAAATCCGCGAAGCATGGATGAGCCTGAATGGAAAGGCTGATATGCGTACTGCGGCGTTCACCGTAGCTATCAACAAAGTTGGTATCTCTTACGAAGAGCTGGGCATTTTCCCATAATGATATACTTACATAATCAACGATAAAAGGGCTGCCTTTCGGCAGCCCTTTTATCGTCTTGGTAGAGATTGTTGTGCTCAATCTTTCAAAGTTGCGATCTCATTCTGGTTTGTAAGGGATAGTCCTTTCAAAACGGAATTTTTAATGGGAGCCTATTTCTATTTTTTTAACGATCATTTCAGATCCGCTGTAGATATGAAGGATATAAGTACCCGACGGCAACATCGAAACGGGTATTGTCACTCTATTATTATTTTGGCTAAGCTCCCCGTTCTTACTATTCCATAATTCTCTGCCGGTCATATCGGTCAAAGTAATGTTCATGTTCTGCCAATCGGCGCCATCATTCGTTAGGTGGATGATATTATCTGCGGGTACAGGGAAAACTGAAAAATTGTCATTGCTGCCGGTAACCTTCTCAATACTGGTTTTCGCAGTAGGGCTGGTGCCGTAGGTAATGTGATAAGGTAATCCGTTATCAGTCTCGATTGCAAGTAAACTAAAGTGATTTCCAGGCTGCATCCACGTAAAAAGTTGAGTCGTATCATATGATACCACACAGGCACCGGTAAGCAGGTTGCAACTGCTGTCTCTAACATATCGGATAACATGCTCCCTCAAAACATTTGTGAAGATTCCTGCTGGTGTTTTTAATGTACCATAACCGTCTGCAAAAGAAACATTGATAACTTGAATATAGTCCCTCCGTGACGAATAGATGTATGAGTATGCATTGGTATCGGTCCATGACGACCCAAAAGTCATCGGGAACGGGCCAGAGACCGTTGCAGGACTCTGATAATGTATGTAACCGGGCCCGCTACCGGCAGCATAGCTGCCTATGGCTTCAACTCTACCTCCAGTGCCAAGAATAAAATATCCATAGTTGCCACTTGGTGTATAGCGGCCAGCCACTGTACTTGTTGGGAATGAATCGCAATAAGGAGTGCTGACACATGTTACCATTTCCAATGTATCGGCTTCTATATTTGTGAGGCTGGAATAGTCCCTCGTAGTGGCTGCGCCTGTTATTGCTGTTGATATGGATGTATTATTACACCGGAAATAACAATCAATGTCTCCCAAAATCGGGTTCGAATTTGCCGCAGTAAGTATTGGCTGTGCAATCAGGAAGTTGCTGCAACTCATAAAAAGTGCAACGACGAAAAGTTTATTCATAAGGATATATATAACATAGTTATGGGCAAATATTGTGCCAAATTTCGTATTCGCTCCTTTTCGTATTTACGAGACGGCATTATCGATTCCGGCTACAACGATTCAATCCACCCACCCTCCAGTGCCACCAATCATATGTAAGGCACCTCCCCCGCTGGCTCCTCTCAAATCAACTGTTATGCTATTTACAAAGGAAGGTACAATCCAATATTGCATGCTCCCGGTGTAGCTAATTGCTACAGGTTGTGAAATACATCTGGAGGAACATACAAATAATATTGTTACGAGTGGCAAAAGAAGATATCTGTACATCGCCATATTAAAATAGTTGAGTTTGAAAGTCAAGGTATTGAATTGGCGGCATACCGGATAAAAGTTGGGCAGCTTCTAATGAGACATATATCTCGTTTCTCAAAAGTTGAATTCGGGTTTTGTATTCAGAAACCCTTCTTCAATTCCCCTTTTCCCCTGTCACCCGCTGAACCGCTGATTTGACCTTACAAGAGGCGTATTCCTGTATCTGATGCCTGTTCGAGTGGAGGCATCTCGTTTTTAATTTTATTTTCCCACTCAATTTGGTAATTTTGTACCCTCATTCACAAACACTTAATTCCTTCCATAATGGCATATGATATCGATCTCATAGAAAAACTCTACAATGAATTACCCGGAAAAGTAGCCGCAGCGCGCAAACTATTGGGCCGTCCGCTTACACTGGCTGAGAAAATTCTTTATTCACATAGTTATGATACCCCTTCTGCTCCGTATACACGTGGCAAGGATTATGTCAACTTTTCTCCTGATCGTGTAGCGATGCAGGATGCGACTGCGCAGATGGCACTGCTACAGTTCAGCACATGCGGAAGAGTAAAGGTTGCCGTGCCCAGCACCGTGCATTGTGATCACCTGATACAGGCTAAAACGGGCGCAACTGCAGACCTTGCTACTGCCCTTGATACTAATAAAGAAGTGTATGATTTCCTTGCTTCTATCTCTAACAAATACGGAATAGGATTCTGGCGTGCAGGTGCTGGTATCATCCATCAGGTGGTGTTTGAGAATTATGCATTTCCCGGCGGAATGATGATTGGTACTGACAGCCATACTCCTAATGCAGGAGGCCTTGGAATGGTGGCTATAGGTGTAGGAGGTGCAGATGCTGTGGATGTAATGGCAGGCCTGCCTTGGGAGCTTAAAATGCCTAAACTGATTGGCGTAAAGCTGACAGGTAAACTAAATGGCTGGGCTTCGGCAAAAGATATCATTTTAAAAGTAGCGGGAATACTTACAGTAAAGGGCGGCACCGGTGCTATTGTTGAATATTTTGGAGATGGCGCAGACAACCTGAGCTGCACAGGCAAGGGTACTATCTGCAACATGGGTGCAGAGATAGGCGCTACCTGCTCAGTATTTGCTTACGACAGCAAAATGGCCGACTATCTGAAAGGCACAAACCGCGCTGATGTAGCGGCTCTGGCTGATGCAGTAAAAGAGCACTTACGCCCCGATGCTGAAGTTTATTCAAACCCGGCTGATTACTATGATCAGGTGATTGAGATTAACCTGAGCGAACTGGAGCCCTATGTAAACGGGCCATTCACTCCTGACCTGGCTACGCCTATCAGCGAGATGGCTGCGGCGATTAAAGCAAACGGCTGGCCTGAAGATGTAGAAGTGGCACTGATAGGCTCTTGCACCAACTCATCTTACGAAGATATTTCCCGTTCTGCGTTTATTGCCAACAATGCAATGAGCAAGGGTTTGAAAGCCAAGAGCGAGTTCACCATAACTCCCGGCTCAGAAATGGTACGTTACACCATCGAAAGAGATGGTATGCTGAAAACATTTGACCGCATGGGCGGTGTAGTACTTGCCAATGCCTGCGGGCCATGTATAGGACAGTGGGCGCGCCACGTGAACGACCCTGCAAAGAAAAACACCATTGTTACTTCCTTCAACAGAAACTTCGCAAAGCGCAACGACGGGTTATCGTCTACGCATGCATTCGTGGCATCGCCTGAAATCGTTACTGCGTTTGCTATATCGGGCAAACTTTCTTTTAACCCGCTCACTGACAAGCTGAAGAACGAAAATGGTGAGGAAGTGATGCTGGACGAACCAGTAGGCTTTGAAATGCCGCCGCTTGGTTTTGATGTAAAAGATCCTGGCTTTGTTGCTCCGGCGGCAGATGGTTCAGGTGTACAGGTTATTGTGAACCCTTCCAGCGACAGGCTGCAGTTGCTAGCGCCCTTTGGTAAATGGAACGGAAGCGATATGAAAGGGCTTAAACTCCTGATCAAGGCATATGGAAAGTGTACAACCGACCATATATCAATGGCGGGCCCATGGCTGAAATACAGGGGCCACTTGGACAACATTTCGAACAACATGCTGATTGGAGCTATCAATGCCTTCAACATGGAATCGAATAAAGTAAAGAACCAGTTGGACGGCAATTACGACGAAGTTCCAAAAGTACAGCGCGCATATAAAGCACAGGGCATAGGCAGCATAGTGGTAGGTGATGAGAACTATGGTGAAGGCAGCAGCCGCGAGCACGCAGCTATGGAGCCAAGGCATCTGGGCGTTCAGGTAATTCTGGTTAAGAGCTTTGCACGTATACACGAAACCAACCTGAAAAAACAAGGTATGCTGGCAATTACTTTTGCCGACAAAGCAGACTACGATAAAATACAGGAAGACGACAATATTGATGTAATAGGCCTGACAACATTCGCACCGGGTGTGCAGCTGACACTTGTATTAAACCACAAGGACGGCAGCAGGGAAGAAATAAAAGTGAACCATACTTTCAACGAACAGCAGATTGAATGGTTCAAAGCAGGCGGTGCGCTGAACGTGATCCGCAGGGATTTCGAAGCCGCGAAAGCTTAATCTTCACGCAACTGATATCAACAAAATAACCCAACCCAGATGCGTTGGGTTATTTCGTTTTGGGGTATCCTGTATTTTTCCGCTACTGCCTTACTGGTACTGTATGTACACAGGCTTAGGGTACAGCTTTTTAAGCACATCTTCGGGCGACATCATTGTTGTCCAGGGCTTGGTTTTAATGTCGTTTTTATAGAACAATTTGAACCCTGTAAACTGCACAGGTTCATTTACTATTGCCAGCTTGTATGAGTTAACTTTCTTTGCCGGGAATCCCCATCCGTCCATATCCATAACCATCTGCACCTCTGGCTGTAGTTTAATTTTCTTATAGTCAGTGACCATCCCTTTTGTAAACCTATGCACTACCAACACCTTAGGCGGCAGATTGTTTTTCTTTACTAAGTCAGCCAGGTATCCTGAAACGAAATTAATATCAGCTGCACTGAAAGTACCAATTATCGAACCCGGCTTTCGGCCGGTTTTCATGGAGAATTCAGGGTCTATTGCCAGATGTACATTAGGCATCTTCAGGTACTTTTCAAGCATAGGTATTTCAGCCTCTACAGTACTCCACCCTACCTGCACATCCAGAAATACCACTGCATTTATTTTCTTAGCTATGGTAAGCGCTTTGTCTATCTCTGTAAAGGGCATGCGCAATATGTACTTGCCTCCCTTGCCGGGCGCACCCTGTGCTGTTACAGCTATGTAGTGTATAGCTGGTACTACAGGTGTCAGTGAATCTGCTTTTTGCCACTTTTTTACCTCACCCTGCAGCTTTTTGAGCATATCATCGGGCGGCAGTTCACCCAGAATACCCATGTGGGTTGAATAAAAATTTCCGTAGTATGCGACGATTCTGTTGAATGGCAGCAATGCACCGGGTAGTGGATACGGCCCTTTCACAGGCCAGCCGTATTTGGACGTATCATTCACCAGCCGCATATTGGCTTTGTTATACAGCACTGTATCCAGAACTGGCGGTGGTGGTGGAGGAACCGGCTTTGGCGCAGCCGCTACAGCCAATGTGTCTTTCGAATCTGCCGGCTGCCTGCCCGCAGCCTTCTTTTGCCCGTTTGATGTATTGCAGCCTAGCAGCAAAAAAAATGCGAAGCCAATGGTTAAAAAAGGAATCCTGGAATTACCGGAATGAGTGCTGACAACTGGAATTTCTGACATGCTTTTTTTCTTCAAACTATTTTGCTTAATTTTCAATAAAATTATGATGAATAAGGCTAAAGATAATTGACAATTACAGCCGGTTCATCAGTTTTGTGGCACAAATATATGCGTAAACTATACCACATTAAGAATTTTATTGAGTGGCAGGCGTTCGGGGTTTGTTCGGCCTTTGGTGAACGGACTGGCGTCGCAACTTCACGCATCCGTTTGTGGTTTATTTACATCTCTTTTCTTACTCTAGGATCACCTCTTATTGTATACATGGTATTAGCTTTCTGGATGAATATCAGGCGTTATATCCTCCTTAGAAGGAGAAACCCGCTCAGGGGGATCTGACTAAGCTTTTCACAATTTTACCGGGCCTGTCCGGTTAATTTTTCATCGTTTTATTAACTGAAGATTGTAATACATATATATTTAAAGGGTGCTGCATCAAAAGTTTGCGCCCGGCGGATATTAAGAGGCTGAAAGTTTTTAAAAATTCTTATCTTGCATCTTGAGAAAACAATTCCATACTATGTTACATCATTACAAAAAAGTCTTATTTGCACTGGCACTTATAGCTGTGGCTGTTGGTGCATGCAAAAAGAATATCAGTTCTGACGCACCCTTGCCTAGCTCTTATTATCCTTCAATCATTATCGGGAGTGATAACTTTGTACTTTATGGAATTGACCCTCATACCGGATCAAAAAACTGGGAATACAGCATGCCTTCTGATTCATTCTCAGTTGCATCTAATTTCAAATATCTGAAGCCATCTCCGCTTGTTTATAACGATATGGTGTATCAGGTGGCAGTAAACTCTGACACGATTTATAAACTGAACGCTTTCACCGGCCAGCTGGTAAAGAAAATGGTACTTCCCGGTCATTCGGCTGTAAGCCTTCCTGGCCATTTTTTCACTTGTATGGCTACACCAATTGCAGATGGCAACTTGATTTATCTGGCTACTACCAATGATACTTTGTATGCGATAGATACTGGCACTGGTGCCATCAAATGGAAATTCGGAAATCCTGCTATGGACGGTTCAGGGTTCGTAGCTTCACCTGTTATTTACAACGGCAAAATCTATGTTGCTTCTCAGGGGCTAGTTGGTACTAATAACGGGCACGTTTACTGCCTCGACAAAACAACAGGCCCTGACGCCTCCGGCTTTCCTATATGGGATTGGCCGGGCATGGGCGTTACTTCGTCGGCAATTTTCATTTCTTCGCCAACTATCAGTTATCCCCACCTTTACATTGGTAGTGCCAGTGACAGCAATATGTATTCTATCAACCTGAACCCTACCGTTGTTTCAGGAGTTACGCCAACTGTAGGCTTACTACACTGGACTTTTAAAACCAGAGGCAATATCATGAGTTCTCCTACGTCATACGCAGGTATGTGCATCTTCGGTTCAAACGACTTTAATCTTTACTGCGTAGATACACAGACAGGTGCAGCAAGATGGGCTTTCCCAACCGGAAGCCAGATTAACTCTTCCCCTATTATCAGCAATCAGGTTGTATATGTAGGCAGCTACGATTATTACCTGTATGCCGTAAATATTATCAGCGGTATGCAAAAATGGAGGTTCAAAACAAAAGGATTGATTAAGTCCAGCCCATTACCTTATGGCGGCAGTGTTTACGTAGGCAGCTATGACGGTTATCTGTATGCAGTAGACTCTGCTCAGGGTACGCTTAAATGGAACTACAAAATCAATGGATACATCCAGTCTTCTCCTGCTATTGACGACTACTCAGGTACTCAGTATAACAGCGGCATAAGCGGTTTTAACACCCACGGCACCAATAATTAATTTATTTATACATAGAACATTATACCTCTGCCCAATGGCAGGGGTATTTTTTTACAGGTATTAATGAAACGAATTTGTGTAATATATCCCAAATTCAGTACCTTTAATTGATTAATGAACCATTGAATGCTCTACGCCATAGTAGATATTGAAACGACTGGAAGTTATGCAGGCGGTAACGGCATAACAGAAATCGGCATTGTGATACATGATGGGACAAAGGTTTTAAACTTTTACGAAACGCTGGTTAACCCTAATATACCGATACCCTATTTCATTCAGCGCCTAACAGGTATCAACGATAAGATGGTTGCCAATGCACCGGCATTTAAAGAGATAGCCGGGCAGGTTTTTGAATTGCTGCAGGACAAAATATTTGTTGCGCATAATGTCAATTTCGACTATTCATTTGTCAAATACCATTTGCAGGCAGCTGGCTATCAGCTGGACACAAAAAAGCTTTGCACAATTCGGCTTGCACGCAAAGTATTACCCGGCCTAAACGGCTACAGCCTTGGAAAACTAACACAGCAGCTCGGTATCAATCACAGCCAGCACCACAGAGCCGGTGGCGATGCACTTGCAACCGCTGACATACTGGCGTTGATTATTTCAAAAGACACACAAGGTGTAATAGCGGGCATGCTGAAGGGCAGAAACAGTGAGCAGTACCTGCCACCCCACCTGCCTGTAGCTGACCTTGAAAAGCTGCCTTCAACATCAGGCGTATATTACTTTTATAATTCCAATGGCAAGACTATTTATGTTGGTAAGGCTAAAAACATCAGAAAAAGAGTCAGAAGCCACTTCTCAAATAATAAGATTACCCGGCAGAAGCAGGACTTCCTGAGAGAGACACACCGTATCAGCTACAGGGAGTGCGCAACCGAACTCATGGCCCACATACTGGAGAGTGCAGAGATACGCAGGCTGTGGCCTATTCATAACCGCAGCCAGCGAGGTTTCCTGCCCAGGTATGGGCTGTTTGCCTACGAAGATATGCAGGGCTTTACCAGGCTCACTGTTGAAAAAATAAGGCGAAGCCACAAACCAATTTATACTTTCAATTCGATAACAGAGGGCCAACAGAGGCTGAAAGAACTATGTGTTGAATTCGGGCTTTGCGCGAGGCTTTGTAATGTGGCCGCAGAATGCATCTGCGAAGAACACAACCCTGTGGAAATTTATAACCAAAGGGCAACTGACGCTATTAGCTGGCTGAAAAAACACTTGCCTACATTTGCGTTGATAGACAAGGGCATAGATGATAACGAACACAGCTGCATTTTGGTAAAAGAAGGCAATCTGTATGGTATGGGTTATATCACCGACAAGAAAGTACAACTGAAGAACGTAGAAACGCTTACAAAGAATATGGAACCGTTACAGGACAATGACTATATCCGGAACCTTGTGTTCAGGCACGCTACTATGCACCCTGAGAAGTGTGTCACTTTTGCGAACTAGAGGGGTTTATTGCGGTAACATAATTACCGCTCATCTATTTTTTTTAATTTGCAGGCGCATTCTTAATCTCCGCCAAAATGAAAAAAGCAATCATACAGGTAAATAACCTTGTAAAAAAATACGGTGACTTTGAAGCTGTAAAAGGAATCAGTTTCGACGTAATGGAGGGAGAAATATTTGGCCTGCTTGGGCCAAACGGGGCTGGCAAGACAACTACTCTGGAGATCATAGAAACCTTGCGTAAAAAAACATCGGGCACCATTATTGTTGACGGAATGGATCTTGACAAAGAACCCCAGGCCATCAAAAATATTATGGGAGTACAACTGCAGGCAGCAGGCTACTACCCCAACCTGAATCTGAAACAGATTATTGCTCTTTTCTCCGGACTGTACAACAAAGACATTGACCCCATGGCTTTGCTTGATACTGTTAATCTGCGTGATAAAGCCAAAAATAAGTTCAAACAATTATCTGGCGGGCAGAAGCAGCGTTTTTCCATTGCAACCACGCTCATAAATGAACCAAGGATTATTTTTTTGGATGAGCCTACAACCGGGCTGGATCCGCAGGCAAGGCGCAATCTATGGGAACTTATTAAACAGCTGCGCGAAAGAGGTGCTACAGTGGTGATCACCACCCATTATATGGACGAAGCCGAAGAACTGTGCGAAAGAGTAGCCATAGTAGACAGCGGCAAAATTGTTGCTTTAAGTACTCCTAATGAGTTAATAGACAACCTGCTCGCATCCGGCTTCAAACGGTCGAAAGCAGTTAAAGAAGCTAACCTGGAAGATGTTTTTTTGAATATGACAGGTAAGGAATGGCGCGACGAATAAATAATATATTTTAATACCTGGTATTAACGGTTATTAGGCCTCCTTTGGGAGGCTTTTCTTTTGGGTATCAGATATGAACAATTGTGGTTTGCCTGATTATATCACACCAATTTAACAAACCTGACATCTAAATATTTGTACCTTCGCAAAAATTTTCAATTGATGAATTTCAACACGACTAAAATCGCTGAGGAAATGGTTTCGACCAGCGAGAAAATAGCGATGGGCTATAAGTTACTCAAGGAAATAGATAAAGTTGAGATTGGTACTACACCGAAAGAACTGGTTTGGTCATCTGATAAGATCAAGATGTTCCGGTTCAACAGAAGCACCCCGGCAAAATGTAAAATACCTGTACTGGTTTCATTTGCCATGCTGAACAGGCATGATGTGCTGGACCTGCAACCCGACCGCAGCCTGATGAAAAAATTGCTGGAAGAGGGCCTGGAAATTTATGTAATGGACTGGGGTTACCACGACCGTTCGGACCGTTACCTTACTATGGAAGACTACATTGACGGCTATATGAACGATGCTGTCGACTTCCTGCGCAAACGCCACAAGGTTCAGAAAATACATAAAATGGGCATCTGCCAGGGCGGCACATTCTCAATGATTTACTCTGCCCTTTACCCTGAGAAGATCAAATCTCTGACAACCTATGTAGCTCCTTACGACTTCTCTACTACCAAGTGCATGCTGTACAAGTGGACCAAGTACATTGATGTAGATGCAATGGTTGACACTGTAGGCACGATACCGGGCGAAATGATAGACGGAGCGTTTGGTATGCTGAAACCCAGCATGAACATAAGCAAATATCTGGGAGTGCTCAATTCGCTGGATGATTCAGACAAAATGATGAACTTCCTCCGCATGGAAAAATGGAAGAGCGACCTGCCAGCTATTCCGGGAGAAATGTACCGCAAGTACATCAAAGACCTTTTCCGCGATAATAAACTAGTGAAGGGCGAATTTGAATTGGGCGGCAGGTTAGTAAATCTCAAGAATGTAACAATGCCTTTCCTGAACGTATATGCTACTGAAGACAACATCATTCCGAATGAGAGTACGCTCAATATTATGAACCTGGTAGGCACAAAAGATAAGAAAGAATACGCATTCCCCGGAGGGCATATTGGTGTATTTGTTGGTGGTAAATCTCAGAAAGAACTAGGCCCCGCTGTAGCCAAATGGATTATGGAGAAAAGTTAATTCGTAAATGATTGCAACAACCATTTAACCCCGCAAAACCTGCGGGGTTATTTTTTTCGGCTGTTTCAAATTCTTTATGCAGATATTTGCACCATTTTCAAACAGACGTAAATAATTAAACAGAGCAAATACAATTGGTAGTATATCCTTACAATACAAAATTCATTAGCCTCCCCGAAAACTGCAGAATAGCTTACATTGATGAAGGTAAGGGAGATCGTACATTACTGTTTATACACGGCCTGGCCAATTATGCGCTCGTCTGGAAAAACAACATAGATTACCTGAAACAATATTACCGGTGTATTGCAATAGACCTGCCAGGTAACGGGCTCTCTGATAAAAACGAACATGATTTCAGCATGCGTTTTTTTGCCGAAAGTGTGTATGAATTTATTAAGGCAATGAAACTGAAAGGCCCGGTTGTTATTGGCCATTCTATGGGAGGGCACATTGCCATGACACTAGCCATAAAGCATCCTTTATCCCTTTCTAAACTGATATTGTGTGCCCCTGCAGGGATGGAAGAATTTACCTCTTTAGATAAGGCAATTTATTACAGTACCATTCACCTCTATGACTTTATGAGCAGTGAGGAGCACACCCTGCGCCACACTATCGAAAATAGTTTTTACCACCACAAGCACCAGGGCGAAAGCATTGTAAAAGATCTGGTAGCAATAATGAAGACCTACAACCTGAACTACTACAGAAAAATGATTGAATCCTGCATAAAGGGGATGCTGGAGGAGCCTGTGCTGAATAAACTGAGCGACATAAAGCTGCAAACGCTTGTTATGTTTGGAAAACATGACGCCCTGATACCTAACCGGCTACTGCACCACACAACGCCGGAACAAATCGGGAAGAACGGCGTTCAGAAATTAACGGCCGGCAAACTGGAAATGATCAGTAACTGCGGGCATTTTCTACAGCTGGAAAAAACTGAAGAAGTAAACAGGCATATCATTATGCTTCTGGAAGGAAACCCCGGATAAATAATGGCACAAAAAAAAAGGAACGGCGATCGTTCCTTTTTTCTTATTACATATACTCAGGCAATTATTTTCTTCCGCCTGATTTTGAAGCCTTTTTAGGAGCTGTCTTTACTACATCATCGTCGCCCTCCATATCCAGCATTTTTTCAAGCTGGCGAACTTTTTTCTTCAGCTCATAAATTGTTTTATACACATCATCCATTTCGCTGCGCGTAGCAACCGGAATATCCTTAAACATTTTCTCAGTCTGAAGATCGATGTCTTTGCGAAGCTTCATCTGCATAGAACCTACTTCAGCCATCAGTTTGCTGTATTCGCTGCTTTCAAACAATGAAACATAAACCTTATCGCTGATATTCAGCCACTCCTGATACAGTTCAATGATGCTGGTTACTTCGCCACCATCCTTTATTTTCTTGGCAGTATGCTCAGCAAGTTTATCCATCACCTTAGCACCCTGGTTGTAAACCATGTACTGCAGTTCTGCATTTTTCATGTTGAATTCTGCAATTCTCCTGCTGATATCGTTCCACTCCTGCATAGCGTTTGTATACTGGTTAGGAGTCATCATTTTGGTAAATGGTGCTGCAGCTTCAGTCATCTGGCTCATCCAGTTGGTGTACGCATTATTCATATTACCAAACACCTGCGAACCACCGTGACTGAATTTGTTCATAGCATCACGCATCTGATGGTAATTGTTCATACCAGCCTCATTCATGTGTTTCATGCTGTCGCCGAACATGCCGCTCATCTTGTTCATGTATTCACGGCTGCTTTCAGGCATAAATCCAAAGAACTTATCCATGAACTCCTTGTATGTTTCCGGATTCATCAGCTTTTTGTATTCTTCCATGCTGAAAGTTTTCTCCTGCATAGATTTAATCATCGGCATCCACATTTCTGCGAACTTGGTAAATCCTTCTGCAGTATTGATCATGTTCTTATAAGTATCCTGTACCGTACCATTTTCAAAGCTCTTCTGCCACTCAGCAAAATTGTTGTTCAATTGGCTATAATACTGATTAAACATAGTAGTCAGATTGTCAGCAGATTTTTTGAACGCGTCAGGAGAAAACGGATTGTTGTTCTGCATCTGGTTCATCCAGTTGGCAGCAGTCATCTGATTCATCCATGATGCCCATGGGTTCGAGTTGTTATTCATCATATTCTGCCAGTTTGCAAATGGGTTGTTGCCTGCAAAAGCAGCAAATGGGTTTGCAGCAGTGTCAAAGCCAAATTTTCTTGCAGCTTCCTGCCCCATTTCCATCATCTGCTTAGACCAGTTTGCCTGAGCATCAATAAAGCTCTGCAGAAAATTAGCAGAATTGTCTGATTCATGCGACTTTGAAGAACTTCCTTTTGCTTTGCCTGATTCTGCTTCGCTGCTGCCTGTAACTTTACTGAAAAAATCCTTCTGGGTTTCCAGCCAGTTTTTGTACCAATCTGTACCTTTTTCAATTGTTTTATTCAGCACCTTGTTGTTGCCGGCCATCTTTTTTGTGTTTTCCACCACACTGTCCACCACTTTTTTCTGTGTTTCCAGGACAGCATCTACTATTTTATTATTAGTTGCCATATACAATTGTTATTACGTGAAAAAATATTTTACAGAATGTTGTCGAAAAGAAATTTTTATCTATTTTAGCAACTGAAATTCCCTTCAATCCGCCTAAACCGCACTCTCTCTAATTGCGGTGCAAAAGTAGCAAAGTTTTAGTTAAACAAATGTAAAATTCATTACTTAATAGTTATCTGACCGTTAAGTTTGTGTTTTTGGGCTGCGTATTTTCACTCTTAGTTGCTTTATCAGATATAATCAAGTTAAATTTCTAAGCCTTACTGCTTCTGATATCCTCCTGTGTTGCCAAAATCTGTTACTTTCGCCGAAAATCAACAAATTATGTTACAGATCGGAGACGAATTCCGCCACAAGTACAGTTACACACAGGAAGATGTAGACCTATACGCCAAAGTAAGCGGCGACACCAATCCACTGCATATTGATGCCGAGGCTGGCAAAGCAAGCCTGTTTGGCCGCAATATTATTCATGGATTTCTGGGTGCCAGTGTATTCACCAAAATTTTCGGTGCGCTTTGGTATGCCGATGGGCACGTGTATATGAGCCAGAACATTAAATGGCTCAAACCTATGTTTGTAGATACAGAATATGAAGCAGTAATTAAAGTGAAAGAGATAGTAAAGGAAAAGAACCGCATACTTTATGAATGCGCAGTGTATGATGCCAAAACTGGCGACCAGACCATAGCTGGTGAGGCATTGCTGCTCAATAAGAAACAATACGTGTGGCAGTAAGCAATAGCCGTTGAAGCACAGGCCAAAAACAACAATACTCTCATTACGACCAATAAAAAAAGCCCGGAACTACTGCACTTAACATTATGTTACGGGTTTAATGTTTTCAAAAAAGGCTGTCTCGCAGTAACGAGACATCCTCTGTAAAAATTTAGAGCATTACCCTACAGCTACTCGCTGGCTAGTAGCAGTCCGTCAAGAAAAACATTCACTTTGGTTTCGTTTAGTTCACCCTTTGAATAGGCATACAACACCACAATGTACTTGCCGTTAGTCCAGCCTTTAATCTTATAGTTGCTGTCTTTATCTTTCCAGTAATCAATCACTCCTCTAGTATTTTCGTCACCCTTCAGCCTGTGGCCTTTACCATAACCTACCGATCCTGTAATTTTCAGAGATGTTTTCAGAAAATCGAGATGGCTACAAGCACATCCTCACTATCCTTCATGTCCTAAATTTTTTCTTTCAGCTTCACACATATCACACCATACCCCACTCCGCTGTTAGAACACTCAGCTGTATAAACATCTGAGCCATCAGGGCTTTTTTCATTGGTAAAATTACCCGGGTCACAGAATGTATAAATTGAGCAGCCGGTGTTACTTATCGGATACTTTTTTAACGACTGGCCGTATAGGGTGCCTGTGAGCAGTATACTGGCAATAAAAACAAAAAATTGGCGCATAACTTTACTATTTAC
>OMJB01000035.1 GCA_900299255.1 Sphingobacteriales bacterium | reverse complement strand
GGCAGCTTATGCATGGCAACCATTGGCAATACAGTGGTAGCCACGGTCCAGACGCCGGTGAGCACACAAATTTTAAGCCAGCCGTAATCCCTCAGCCGTTTCTTTGTTGTGAGTGGCAGTACGGGTAAAAAATAGGAGAAGGCAAGTATACCCAACAAAGCAGCGACAATCAAAACGGGAAACTGCTGACCATAGAGCCCGGCAACTGTAAGCAAAGCACCAGCAGCAGAAAACGACACATACCACCTCCTGAACGCTGACGGCCTCGCCTGGGTGCCGTATGCAGGGAGCAGCCTTGAGGTATTGTACACCAGCAAAGTGCCGCCGAAAATAAGCAGGTGTATTTGAGTGAGCAGTTGCACCGATGCCGGGTTTATCAGTTTCTCAGTGGCCATACACAAACCCACTGCACAGCAGGCAGTGAAGATACTAGTATACATGATTACATCGACAAAACGGGAAAATAGCCTCACGATACAAAAGTAATGCAATGCTAAAAATCCTGATTGGGCTATAACTGTTATTTTTGTTTCGGGGGCAGTGCCCTATACCGAAACCTGGCTGACTGATGAAAGTGATAACACGCACGATTTGGATATTGTCGCTGGTAAGCCTGTTTACAGACATTGCCAGCGAAATGCTCTATCCTGTAATTCCGGTGTACCTGAAAAGCCTCAACTATTCGGTGCTGCTGATAGGCATACTTGAGGGTTTTGCCGAAGTAGTATCCGGACTGAGCAAAGGATATTTTGGTAACCTCTCTGACAGGCTGGGCAGGCGGGTGCTTTTTGTGCGGCTAGGGTATGGCTTGAGCGCAATATCAAAACCCATGATGGCTATGTTTACCCATCCGGCGTGGATATTTACCTCAAGGTCGGCAGACAGGCTAGGCAAGGGCGTTAGAACAGCGGCACGCGATGCAATGCTGTCGGATGAAGCCACGCCCAAAAACAAGGGCAAGGTTTTTGGTTTTCACAGGAGCTTCGACACACTGGGTGCGGTCGCTGGTCCGGCGGCGGCACTGGCATACTTATTCTTTTTTCCGGGAGACTATGTCACGCTGTTTTACATAGCTTTTGTTCCCGGCATAATTTCCATCCTGTTTACGTTTCTGATAAAAGAAAAGGCAGCACCGTTAACTGCCGCACCCGCCAGACCAGGCTTCCGGGATTTTACAGCATTCTGGAAAAACAGCCCTGACCAATATAAACAGTTGGTTCGGGGGTTACTTTTTTTCGCATTAATAAATAGTTCTGATATGTTTCTGATTCTGCGGGTAAAAGGTGCGGGACTGAGTGACAATGAAGCTATTGGCGTTTATATTTTCTACAATCTGGTATATGCAGGGTTCTCCTATCCGCTGGGCAGGCTGGGAGACCGTATCGGGCTGAAGAAAGTATTTATAGCAGGACTGGTGGTTTTTGCTGTCATTTACCTGAGTATGGCTGTGACCAGCAATTTTTATGTGTTCCTTGCTCTGTTTTTCATCTATGGTATTTATACTGCAGCTACCGACGGTATCAGCAAGGCATGGATCAGCAATACGATTGCCAGAAAAGATACCGGTACTGCTATCGGCACTTATACGGGTTTTCAGAGCATTTGCGCCTTCATAGCCAGCAGTGCCGCAGGACTGGTTTGGGTTACACTTGGCCATAAAGTCCTGTTTTTTGTAACAGGAATGATGGCAATTGGGGTGGTTATTTACTTTTTCCTGATCAAAAATGACCCGATATTAACCAGTGGCAATAAAAATATGTGAAGAAAAACCTAAAATGGCACAGAAATTGTGATATAATTATTCCGGATCGTAACCCTACCTAAAACGAGCTATATGAAAAGGACTTTTGTTATATTATTGTTTGTGTACCTGCTCATCTTTTCTTTGAGCCTATACGCTGGCATGCACTAGCATAAAAGTGGGTTGCTCCCGGCAGCGCAAAAAAAAACTGCCTGAGCGTTAATTCTCAGACAGTAATGCCGGCAACCACGCTGCTTCTTTGCCCCTTTTTACAAAGGAATATTACCATGCTTTCTTTTGGGCATCTTAGCCACCTTGTTTTCAAGCATTTTGAAACCTCTTATGAGCTTGGCTCTGGTCTCTGATGGCTCTATCACTTCATCAATAAAGCCACGTGCAGCCGCGCCATACGGGTTGGCGAATTTCTCGAGGTATTCTGCTTCTTTTTCTTTCAGCTTAGCCTCATGGTCAGCAGCATCGGCAATATCCTTTTTGAAAATAATTTCCGCCGCACCCTTCGCACCCATTACAGCAATTTCGGCCGAAGGCCATGCAAAATTGAGATCTGCCCCTATATGCTTGGAGTTCATTACATCGTAGGCACCGCCGTATGCCTTGCGGGTGATTACCGTGATTTTTGGAACCGTGGCCTCACTGAGTGCATATAAAAGCTTTGCACCGTTAATAATGATACCGTGCCACTCCTGGTCTGTACCCGGCAGAAAACCTGGCACATCTACAATAACCAGCAGCGGGATATTGAACGCATCGCAGAAACGGGCGAAACGCGCGCCTTTGCGGCTGGAATTAATGTCGAGCACACCGGCAAGATAGGCAGGCTGATTGGCCACAATGCCAATACTACGGCCGCCCATGCGCGCGAAACCAACCACAATATTTTCAGCAAATTCTTTATGTACTTCCAGGAAAGATTCTGCGTCTACAACCTCTTCAATCACATCTTTAATATCATACGGCTGATTTGGGTTTTCAGGTATGATGTCGTTTAGTTTCTGCCGTATTTCGTTGGCTGGCTCATATGCATATACCGGCGCTTCATCTTCACAGTTCTGAGGCATATAACTGAGCATTTTCCTGATATGCTCGATACATTCTACTTCATTGGCACAGGAAAAATGGGTTACGCCCGACTTTGAAGCGTGTGTATGCGCTCCACCAAGTTCCTCGCTGGTTACATTTTCATGCGTTACCGTTTTTACAACGTTTGGCCCTGTAACAAACATATAAGACGTCTGCTCCACCATCAGTATGAAGTCGGTGATTGCCGGTGAGTACACTGCGCCTCCTGCACAGGGGCCCATTATTGCAGATATCTGCGGCACAACGCCCGATGCCTGCACATTGCGGTAAAAGATATCGGCATAGCCGCCCAGTGATACCACCCCTTCCTGAATACGCGCACCACCGCTGTCATTAAGCCCTATCAGCGGAGCGCCATTCTGCATAGCCAGATCCATGATCTTTACAATCTTCTCGGCATGGGTTTCAGAAAGGCTACCGCCGAACACGGTAAAATCCTGAGAATACACATAAGTAAGCCTGCCGTTGATTGTTCCGTAGCCGGTTACTACGCCATCGCCGGGGTACACCTCGTTCTCCATTCCGAAATCGTGGCTGCGGTGCGTCACAAATTTGCCTATTTCTTCAAAAGACCCTTCATCCAGCAGCAAATGCAGCCGCTCACGTGCAGTGAGTTTTCCTTTTTTATGCTGGGATTCAATTCTTTTTTCTCCGCCACCTTTCAGTGCCTGCAGATTTTTTTCTTTTAATAAGGCTATCTTCTTATCCATAACGGCGGCAAACTTAATATAAAATGCTCATTCAGCACAGTAACCAAAGCGCAGTAATGTTTCGTAAATTGCAGAGATACCAATAAAATTCACATCATGAAAAAAATCCTTTTCGGCATTACGATACTGGCATTGTCACTGCATACTTACGCACAGCAGATACCCGCAGTCAGTGCTGAGGAGCTGATCAGATACACTTCTTCAAAAGACACGCTTTATATCATTAATTTCTGGGCTACGTGGTGCCCGCCCTGTGTACAGGAACTGCCTGAATTCAATGAAATAAAATCGAAATACAAAGATGCCAAAGTAAAAGTATTGCTGGTGAGCCTCGATTTTAAACAGGATTACCCTTACAAACTGGCCCGGTTCGTTGAAAAAAAACAACTGGCCCCTGAAGTGCTCTGGTTGTCAGATACCGACCCTAACCAGTTTGTGCCCAAAATAGATGATTCGTGGGGCGGCTCCATACCAGCTACTATTATGGTACATCCTGGAAAAGGTTACAGGCACTTTACTGAAGGCTCAGTAACTGCCAGAGAAATAGGCAGGCTCGCCGAACGCGTGCTGAGCGACTCGTACAAGGCAGGTAAATAGGCCAGGCTGACCACCAATACCCATGTGCCCATAATAACCTAATTTCGAAGCCATGAACTATCTGGGGCATGCGTTCCTATCCAGCGGTGATGAACTGATACTTACAGGCAACATGATTGGCGACCATGTAAAGGGGCATGCTGCACTGGAAGCATTTCCGGAGGGCATAAAAAAAGGGATACAACTGCACCGTAAAATCGACAGCACTGCAGACATCCATCCGGCAACTATGCGTGCGAAGCTACTCTTCAGGGAAGATTACGGACTATATGCCGGAGCCATCATGGATACGCTCTATGATCATTTTCTTGCCAACGACCCCAAATATTTCAACAACGAAGATGCATTGAAAAACTTTACACGGCTCACCTACGAACAGCTTGAAAGAAACGAAGCTTTTTTTCCTGCGCAGTTTGCCGCTTATTTTCCGCACATGAAACAGCATGACTGGCTGTATAATTACCGCAATGTAAAAGGCATGGAGCGGGCACTAAACGGGCTTGCCCGCAGGGCAAAGTATATGCCACCCATAGAAAAGGCCTACGAAACGTTTATAGCCAATTACTACCACCTCAATCAGTGTTATTATGAGTTTATCGACGATATTATTAAATTTGTAAAAAGTGAGTTAACAGCTTGATTATTTTCAAACAAAAAATACAATTGCCAATCCTGGAAAAAGCGAATATGCGTATTACCTCTTCAATAATTGTCACTACAGTTTTATCTATTATCATTTTAGCCTGCCACTCCGAAACCCAGCCTGCGTCAGCAAAAACCAGTACTTCAAAATTTCACGAAATACCATTACAGGCTGCACCTTTAGCGTTGACCTATGACACCATGGGTGTTCAGAACCAGGCCATGATTGCCGAACTGGACGAGTATTACCGAACTCAGGTAAGAGCTGGTTTTAACGGAGGTGTGCTGATAGGCCGTAACGGGAAGATCATTTATGAGCGGTACTTCGGGTTAACAAACAGGGAACGTAAGATACCATTGAATGCTAATTCGCCCAGCCAGCTGGCGTCGGTATCCAAAACTTTTACCGGTGCAGCGGTGCTCTATTTGTACGACCACAAATACCTGAACCTCGACGAAAAAGTACAACACTATCTCAATGAGTTTCCGTACCCCAACATTACGGTGCGGATGCTGCTGAATCACAGATCGGGACTGCCTGATTATACCAAATGGGTGCCCAGGTTTAACCATGATATGCGAACACCCATCAGCAATGCCACTATGATGTCGATGATGGCCACACATGTACCATCGCTGGAGTTCAGACCCAATACCCGGTTCAAGTACTGCAATACCAACTTTGCCGTGCTTGCCAGACTGGTGGAGCGAATTACGGAAATGAGTTTTTATGACTTCATGGCTAAATACATTTTTCAGCCGCTGGGTATGCAGCACACATTTGTTTACAATCCTAATGCAGGGCTTCCGCCCAATGCTACCATCAGTTACAAAAGAAACTGGGCCAGAGAGCCCGACATGTTTGCTGACGGAGTGTATGGCGACAAGGGCATTTACAGCACACCGGAAGACATGTTTAAATGGGATCAGTCTTTTTACCAGAAAAAACTACTCACTAACGAAACTATAGAACTGGCGTACGGTCCATGTTCGTTTGAAAAGCCCGGCATCAAAAATTATGGCCTGGGATGGAGAATGCTTTGCTATACCAATGGCAACAAAGTTATCTACCATAATGGCTGGTGGCATGGCAACAACACATCGTTCTACAGGTTTATTAAGGAGAATATGACTATTGTGATACTGGGTAACAAGTTCACCAATAGCATTTACCACCAGGCACCTGTTGTTTACAGCATTGTAAAAGGCGTACCGGTCATGAAGGGTTTTGATACAGAGGAGTAGGTTGCGTTCGGTAATTCGGAATCAATGACTTAGGGAATTAATAACGTTTCAAAGATTGCTCAATGGCCACTCGCCGGACTTTGTTTCCGAAGAAGAGTATTATTGCTGGGCAGTGAAGCCTGAACCTGCCTGGCACCTCACTATGACTCGTATTTTTGGGCTTATGACACATGAGATTATTGCCACAAAATATCTTTAAGTTACGTCTAACACCAATAAAAAACCTCCGAATTCCGGAGGTTTTTTATTGGATATTTTTTAGGATTATTGTTTTTTGGCTGGTTCTTCTTCCGGGGTATCGTCTTTTGCTTTTTCGATCTTATCAAATTCGAACAGCAATGAGAAACGAAGTGTGTTAGACAATGGATTGCGATTGATACCCGAACCCTGCGGAACGAGGTATGAGGCATTCAACTGGAACACGTTGTATTTAACACCCAAACCGCAGGTGATATACTGACGGTCTCCATTGCTTTTATCTTCATAGAAATATCCGGCACGGAATGCCACTGTATTCTGGTACCAGTATTCAAGGCCTATAGCAGCGTTGATCTCTTTGATCTGGTCGCCCGTAGAGAATGATTTAAGAATACCGTTAACCACAGTTACCTGCGTATCTCCTCCGTTGGCTGCTGTAAGCACCGGCACCAGCAGTTTATTCAGGTCGAGTGCAGCTGTTATCTTATTATACTCATCCATCTGGTACGTATATGCTATACCCAGGCCCAGATTCATAGGAATAAAATCTTTACGGCTGGAGTTGTAAGAAATTTTGGAACCAAGGTTACTGGCCACAGCACCGAAGCTGAATGTACCTGCTTTGAATCCATCAATTTCTTTTCTCTTTGCGTAGTAAATGCCTATATCCGCGGCACCGGCATTGCCTGGTTTGTAGTCCTGGCTGCCAGAGCTGTAATTTACGCCTGATGCAATTGCTGAGTGTATATAGCGGAAGCTAATGCCCGCAGAAAGAAACTCAGACAGCTTACGTGAATAACCCAGGTCAAAAGAATATTCCCTTGGCAAACCTGTACCTATGCCATTGCCCTGTATATCTGTATAGTTGATGTTGCCCAGCGAGAAGTAACGCATGGAAGCACTCACTGCATTTACATTGTCCTTACCGAACTTGGCATAACCCGAGAGATACGCCAGAAAAATATCAGGTACCAGGTCCTTAAGCCATGGGGTGTATGTTATAGATACTCCGTAATTTTTTTCTGTGAACGGCAATTTACCGATGTTCCAGTATTGAGCATTGGCATCGGGCGCAACTGCTATACCTGCATCGCCCATTGCACCGGCGCGGGCATCAGGAGAAATGCGGAGAAAAGGAACGGCTGTGGTTACAAAGTTCCCACTGGTACCATTAAGATTAGTGGCACCACCTTTTTGAGCAAATAGAGCGGTTGTTGATATTCCTGTCAATAATGTTAAGCCTATCAATGCTAATTTTTTGGCCATTCTTTATTATTATTATTAAAGTTTTGCAAAAATATTTCTTTTTACCCATTTCTCAATAATAAATTATTGCGGGCAAGCTTTCTAACGTACAATCACCAGTTTTTGGTATGCACTTGAATTAAAACCTTCTTTGGTTGAAATATTCAGGCGATAAACATACACGCCGGAGGGCAACCTTGAACCATTATTGTCCGTGCCATCCCACTGTAGTTCACTGGTGCGGCTGCCCACAGGTGTAAACACCTGCTCCAAATTTTTAACAAGCCCACCTGCAGTATTATATATAAATAATTTAACTGTAAGTTCTTCGCTTGGATGATTATGCTCAAATATAAAATTAGTAGTATTGGTAAATGGATTAGGATAGTTAGCCAGCTGCCCGATGCCTACTACTTTTCCATCAACAACAACGAAATCAACCGAACCTTCGCCGGAATTATTATTCACGTCCCATGCTTTAACTTTGATGGTGTGTTTCCCGTCTGCAAGCCCGGCAACCGGGAATGACACAAAACCACGCTGATAATTATTGGGGGCTGTTTCGTAATAATCATTCAATATATACGGTGTCTCCTGATTATCGTCAAGTACTGCAGTAAGGTCATGCCCCACTTCGTTACCTGAAACATTAATACCGGTTTTTGCATAGAATGTTGCGTACAACGAGGTATTACTGCCGGTGATGCCTCCATTCAGGAACAACGTGTCATTGATATAGGCTTTTACAACAGGTGGTTCATTGCTCACTACAGGGTGATCTGAAAATCCACCCACCTTCACGGAAGTGTCAGCGCCCGCCGCATCTGTAACTCCATCATCCGACTGTGCATAGGTGCTTATTTTACCCAGTCCGAAATAGTAGTTGATATCTTTAGGCGTAATGAAAGAAAAAGAGAAATGGCCGTTGGTTACGGACACCCTTCCTTTATAGATAATATTGTTCTGAACCTGATAGGTATCTGAGCAACCTGTAATGGTTGATATTGTCCTCATCTTATCGTAAAAAGATATTGACACCAATCCGTTAAAACCAGTGAGCGTATTGCCGTTGTCATCAATTACCTTACCGGTAATGTTATATGCACCCAGAGCCTTAATGGTATCGGCAGGGAGCTGGGTGTGGCTGTCAGTTACATCTTCAATGGCAACTTTGTACCTCGGAAAGTCAGGATACAAAGCCGGGTCACCCAATAAAGAGAATTTACGGAAATTAATTATTTCACCGTAGTCAGAGGAAACGTTAAAAGTGGCATTCTTTCCATTCCTGTAAGCATCACCTAAAGTGCGCCTGGACTGGCTGACACTATTTACAAACTGGTCAGAAAGGTACTGCGTGTTGATCTTACGGTTATAAGACGCATATACGGCCTGTGTAGTTGTAAGAATGGCAATAGCGCCTCCTCCTTTACGCAGAACCAACTGCTCTGCTGCAGATACAAACTGTGGATGGTCAAACTGCCCGAAATCACAGGTAGCAGTAATCATAAATGGAAGCGCATTGGCATTGTTCCAGTTATTGAAATCATCCTGAGTAAGAATACGGGCGCCAGACCAGACCTGCGGGTTGCCATGGCCATTATAATTGATGAGGAAAGTACCTTTGAATACCTGCTCATTCAACGCGGCATTGGCAGTTGGGCACCGGGCGCCGGCCGGAGTAGAAACAAACGGCATCGCATCAAGATATACCTTTTCTATGTTGTATAAATTGTGGCCTGCATTCCTGATGGTAGTTGCTGCAGCTTCGCCATCATCCAGATGGTTGCCAGCATCGTCATACCTGTTATTTCCAGCACATCCTTTGTCTGCAACACATGTGGTAGATATTCTCCATGGGCCTAATGTGGCAGCACTTGCATAGTTGAGTACTTTGTTTGCAAGGTTTTTTGCATCGTCAACCGACCTTGCCGGTAATCTCCCCACGCTAATATCGAGCACATTGAGCCGTGTGGCACTGTGCGTTTCAATATTCTCACTGTCATCAAGAAAGCCATAAAAGTCATCGCACGAAATGCTATACAAACCGCTGGTTGACTCAGCTGATTCAAAAACCGGCACAAAGTTGCTGTTGCCTGGCACTCGGTTTTTGTAATCATAAGACGCCCCACCAAACAACAACAGGTATTTTGGCATTTTAGCAGTATCAGTGCCGGCTCTTTTATAAAACATGCGGGCGAAATCCCTGATTGCGCTTATATCCTGGCTGCCAGATGAGAATTCGTTGTACACCTCGGTTGTCGTAGCCACAACGGTTTTCATCCCATCTTTTGCCGCATGGTAATCGGCAATCTGATTCGCCTGACTAACAAAATCGGGATATGCGACAACAATAAGGTCAACCAATGGCTTCCCATGAAGGTCCTGATTGGCTACGTTGCCGGCAAATCTGGGGGCTGGGACATTTGTTGAATTCAGCGCAGCAAATTCATGCAGCCTTGAGGCCTCCTGAACAAATGTATAAACTGAACCGGAAAGAGTACCTGTCATCTGCACTGGATTTTGCGGATCGGTAATATCGTAAACTCTTGTACTACTGTTGGCTCCTGAAAGCTGATAAACAGCTACATTGCCCGGGGCTACGCTGTGCCAGTCGCGGAAGGTGAGCTGCTCTCCCGAAATCGCAAGATTTCTGCGCGCGTTTATTTCGATATAGTTCAGGTAACCTACGCCTGAGCCATCGGCAGGTGTAAATGTGATTTTAAAATCGGCTGCCTGTGCACCGAATGCACCCGTACCTGTAACGGAGTTCAGGTTTATCAGATTATCGCCGGAACTTGGATTTGGAAAAGAGCCGTGCGATAAGGCTGTACCGTTGAGCGCTACATCGTATGAGCACCCTCCTACAACTGAATTGGAAGCGAACGACACCTCATAGTTTACAGCGGCAACCGGGGCACCCATATCAAATGAAAACACCTGAGTATTGCCGGCCGATGCATTGAAGGTTTCACCGTACCAGTTCTTACCCATAGCAGGCGGATTTACAAGGTCTTCTTCATGTACATCATAATAATCAAAAGTGCTTACATTAACATTACCAGAGCCTAGTGCACCTTGCTGAGAAGCTTTCAGCGAAGGCCCCTTGTCGGCAGTTATGAAATAGTACGCTGTATCCGAGTAAATGTTTTTTACATGGGTGAATTTCTGATTCACGCTGTCTTTATTCCACCCCATTGGGCCTTTTGCATAAAAAATTACAGATTCGCCATTGTCAAAAACATTATCTCCGTTACCATTAACAATCACTGCATTTTCTTTCAGGTCAGATGCCCTGGGTACAGCATTATCTTCTGAAAGCATACCCCCACCATTTCCGAACACACGGACATTTGCCGGATTCACATTTGCCGGGTTCAACCCCATAGCTGTGATTACACTATTGTCTATCTTAAAAAAACCTGAAGAGGTTACACCCACTTTATACCAGGTACCTGTGGCCAGTACTGAATGGCCAACATCTGTAGTCTTTGATGCCGGCTTCATAGCGGCAACTGGTTTTTCATCAAATGAAAGCGTAAAAGATGACACCTGTTTGACAGAGCCTGAAGTACCTGCTGAAAAAGCCGGAACACGAACTATTACAAATGGACGTTTGCGGTCTAAACCCATTGATACCTGAAAATTTGTAACATCTGCTTTTTTAGCGTCATCAGGCAGTGCCACATTTAAAGTATATGCCACGTCTGATATAGATATTTTTGGCATCTCATAGTTGTTCAGCCATATTTTTTCAATTATGTAGCCTTTATAAATATCGTCAGGCCGAACCGTGAAATTGTTATTGTAGGCAAAAAGAGGACAAGCACCAGATAGGGCAAGCAGAATTGTGAGGCACAAAAATCTGTTTTTCATAAATTGAATAATTAAAAATTATATATGGGCGGGTTAACTTATCAAAATTAAGTAAAAAAGGTGTTAATCGAACATTGCTTTTAGTTAATTGGTTGTGTTATAACGTAATACTTTTTCAAATATTATATCCATGAAAAATAAATCCGGAAACTTTTTTTTCGCTGAATTTCAGGAAAGCTTGAAAATTTGAAAAGAATGAGGTAACATTGTAACGATTTTTGAGAACTTACCCACTAATTAGTGTAAATATTTTGGTAAAATTATGAAAAGAAAACTCATTGGTTTAAGCTTGCTATGCGTTGGTGCTGCTACATTTTTCACAGCATGCTCCAGCGGATCACATAAAAAAGGAAAAGGTGACAGGGTATCTGCAGTAACAGGATGGCCTCTCAATGACAGGCGTTTTGGTGGCTACGAAGTGACAAATTATCCAGGCCAGCAAACACCGGTTGGAATGGTTTTCGTGCAGGGTGGCAGGTTTACAATGGGTGCAACTGACGATGAAATGCCTACTCTGGAAAACAATAGTTTCAGGCGTACAGTTTCTGTTTCTTCATTTTATATGGATGAGACAGAAGTTGCCAATGTAAGCTACCGCGAGTATGTTTACTGGCTATACAGGGTTTACGGCAATGACTATCTCGATGTTGTGAACAGGGGAATGCCCGACAGTACTGTATGGCGCTCACCACTTGGCTTCAATGAGTTTTATGTAAAGAACTATTTCTGGCATTCAGCGTATAACAATTATCCTGTAGTTGGTGTTAGCTGGTATCAGGCTAATGACTTCTGCCAGTGGCGCACAGACCGTGTAAATGAGTTGCTGCTTATTTATGCCGGTGAATTAAAACCAAACTCAACACAGTCTGGTGAAGACGTATTTACAACAGAATCTTACATCAACGGACAGTATCAGGGAACTGAAGGCCCGCGCAAGCACCGCGATCTTGATCCAAACGGAGCAGGCAAACGTGTACGTAAAAGATTTGATGGCGTTTATCTGCCTGACTACCGCCTTCCAACTGAAGCGGAGTGGGAATATGCGGCATTAGGCCTGATAGGAAACAACCCAACACCTGAGAACAAACGCCGCCGTGGCGAGGAGGTTGTTACAGACAGAAACACTGTTCCATGGGGCCCGAAAAACACTACCCGTTACGGATTGCACAATCAGTACCAGGGCGAATTTGAAGGTAACTTTATGCGCGGCAAAGGTGATGCGATGGGCGTTGCCGGTGGCCTGAATGACAATGCAGATATAACTGCTCCGGTTAAGTCTTACCTCGCTAACGCATTTGGCCTGTACAACATGGCAGGCAACGTTAACGAATGGGTTATGGATACTTACCGTCCAATGTCTCATGAAGACGTGAATGAATTCCGTCCTTTCCGTGGCAACCGTTACACTCACTTCAAAGTACAGGAAGACGGTACACTTGAAGAAGTGGATACAGTCGGACATATCCCTTATCAGGACGTAACTAAAGAAGAAATCCTTGCAAACGGCCGCTACGAATCAAGAGTTGGCGACCTGAGCAACTTTAAAGATGGTGACTCATTGTCTAACAGCTTCTATGCATACGGAGCCAACACTTTGATTAATGATACCACAAAGGTATACAAAGGTGGGTCATGGGCTGACCGCGCATACTGGTTGTCACCAGGCACACGCCGCTACATGCAGGGTAACCTTTCATCTAACACAATTGGATTCCGTTGTGTGATGGATCGCCTGGGCAGCCCTGATGGCGATAACCAGCCTGGCGGCAACAGCTTTGGCAGGCAGAAGTACCACAAACGCTAAATTAAAACAGCATTATAACATGAACCCTCCCGATGTATCGGGAGGGTTCTTTATTTTTGCAGTATAACAATTCCATGATGACTATAGCGCAGCTGTATAAATTGTACCTGGAGCATCCGTATGTTGAAACAGACACGCGCAGGCTGCGGGAAGGCTGTTTGTTCTTTGCACTGAGCGGGGCAAATTTCAACGGCAATACGTTTGCAAGCCAGGCGCTAGAGAAAGGAGCCGCATATGCGATTATAGACGACAGGGCGTTCGAAACTGGCGAACGGTGCATTGTGGTAGATAATGTGCTCTCTACTTTGCAGCATCTGGCCAGGTACCACCGGCTACAACTAAACATACCTTTTCTTGCCATTACCGGCTCTAACGGAAAGACTACAACAAAGGAACTGATAGCGGCAGTACTGCGCAAAAAATTCGTTACCTATGCCACAGAAGGCAACCTGAACAATCACATAGGAGTGCCGCTGACGATACTGAAAATAGGACAGGACGCGCAGATGGCCATAATAGAAATGGGGGCCAACCATCAGAAAGAAATAGCAGGGTACTGCGAAATAGCTATGCCAGACTTCGGGCTGATCACCAATTGTGGAAAGGCGCATATAGAGGGCTTTGGTGGAATAGAAGGGGTAAGAAAAGGCAAGGGGGAATTGTATGATTACCTGAAAGCCAACGATGGCAGGATTTTCAGGAATACCGACCTGGATTACCTGAAAGATATGGCTGGAGGAATAAAGAACGAAATAACATACGGAAGCAACAATGCCGACTATACCGGCACACCAGTAATGAAAGGCGTCTTTCTGGGTGTGCGAATGGCAAACAAATATGAAGGTACTGAGATTGATACACACCTTGTAGGTGACTATAATTTTCCGAATGCTATGGCGGCCATTGCCGTAGGTCTGCACTTTGGCACAACGATTAAAGATATACAACAGGCACTTGCAGAGTACAACCCTGACAATAGCCGGTCGCAATGGCTACAAAAGGGAAGCAACCACATAATACTCGATGCATACAATGCGAACCCAACAAGTATGCGGGCGGCAATAACTAACTTTGCAAAAACCGATCTGCCCAGCAAACTGCTGTGGATAGGCGGCATGAAGGAAATGGGAACCGATGAATTAAAAGAGCACCGGGAGTTGGTTGAATTCATACAGCAGTACACATGGGCACAGGTAGTATTTGTAGGGAAAGAATTCAACGGAATAAGCCAAGGCTATTTGTGGTTTGAAAACTCTGCCGATGCAGCCAACTACATTAAAGTGCACCACCCCGAAAACAGTGCCATACTTATCAAAGGTTCGCGTGGCAGCAAAATGGAGGTGCTTCTGGAAGCTTTATAAATAAGTTCAGCCCCGCCGGAATCCCTGCGGTAAAAAGGGTGCGTTTTTAATATTATTCTTAGAAATATTGGCTAAATTTGGAATTACGAAACCTCCCAAATGGAGGGTGATAAGTTATGTCTAAAAATCTGGGTGAATTATCAGGCAGGAAAGGGCTGAGAGAGAATCTCTTTGAAGAACTGGGAATTGCTGCATCAGAAACCGGTACAGTTTCGAAGGAAAAAACAAAACAACTCGCAGAAGATTTTCTGATGGGTACGGCCAATGTTTACGGAACAGTATCCTTTTATGATTTTCTGAGGCCAGAAAATCAGGGAAAGAAGGTGTATGTCTGCAATGGCAGCGCGTGTATGACCGCAGGCACTCAGGGAAAACTGAAAGACAAACTAAAAAGCGAATTCACGGAGGAGGAAATAGGCGAAATGTGCTGCCTGGGCCGTTGCCATGAAAACAGTGCTTTTAATTACGGAGGCAGAAATTATTCAGGCAGTGATGCAGAAAAGATAAAGGATATCAAAGCAGGCAAACCTGTACCAATGGACAAATACAACGTTGGGCAGGTGGGCACACCAGTGCTAACAGGTAGTTTCCACGGTATTGATGACTATTACCAGACGCTTAAAAAAGCACTGCAGATGTCACCCGATGATATTCTTGCAGAATTAAAAACCTCCGGATTGCGTGGCCGCGGCGGTGCGGGTTTCCCTATAGGGTTCAAGCTGGAATCATGCAAGAATACCGCAGGTAATATAAAGTTTATAGTATGCAATGCAGATGAGGGGGATCCCGGAGCATATAGCGACAGGTACCTGCTTGAAGAAAGGCCACATGCAGTATTGCTGGGCATGATCATTGCAGGATATGTGGCCGGCGCAAATACCGGCGTTGTTTATATACGCGGAGAATATCCTGAAGCAATAACTATAACGCAGCAGGCTATTGATGATATACGCACAAAAGGATTCATTGGCGACAATATCCTTGGCTCAGGCTTCAGCTATGATTTCAAAATAATCAGGGCAAAGGGTGCGTATATATGCGGTGAAGAAACTGCTTTGCTTTCATCAATAGAAGGACAGAGGCCGGAAGTACGTGTTCGACCACCCTATCCTACACAGCATGGCCTGTTTAACAAACCAACTGTTGTAAATAACGTTGAAACACTTGCCTGCATTCCGTGGGTGGTAGATAAAGGAGGTGCTGCATTTGCCGCTATAGGCCGAGGCAAGTCAACCGGCACCAAGCTGGTATCGCTCGATGGATTCTTCAACAAGCCGGGGATATATGAGGTGGATATGGGCACTCCACTTTCAGTGGTTATAAATGGCCTGGGAGGTGGATTCCGTGCGCCGGTAAAAGCGATGCATATAGGAGGTCCACTGGGCGGGCTGGTGCCAACAGACAAGATTAGTGACCTTACGGTAGATTTTGAATCCTTTGCACAGAATGGATTCCTGTTGGGCCATGCATCGGTAGTTTGCCTTCCATCTGATTATCCTATCATTAAATACATAGAACATCTATTTCAGTTCACAGCCCACGAAAGCTGCGGAAAATGTTTTCCATGCCGCCTGGGTTCAACCCGTGGATATGAAATGGTGGGCAAGGCACTTACCAGTGATTATAAAATGGACAGGGAACTTTTTACGGACCTGATCACTACAATGGAGATTGGCTCGCTTTGCGCATTAGGTGGAGGCCTGCCGTTACCAATTAGGAATTCTTTGAAATATTTTGATAACGAATTAGCCCAGTATTTCTCATAAAACAACAACTATGAGCAAACAATATTATGTAGAGAGTAAGACATCGGCCGATGGAAACGCATCCGGTAACGGGCAGGTGCAGGCAGGCGCAAAGGTTGCGTACATAGACGACAGGCCATACGAAATAAAAGAAGGTGATACTATACTTGCGCTCATGCGCAGGCATTTTGGGCAGAAATCTGTACCCACACTCTGCGATGCACCAAACCTTGACCCTTTCGGGTCGTGCAGAGTGTGCAGCGTAGATGTAGCATTGACCAAGGGCGGGCCGGTTAAAACGATGGCATCCTGCCACACGCCTGTAATGCCGGGCACATATATTTACCCTGAATCAGACAGGGTGCAAAAACTGCGGAAGAATATTGTAGAACTGGTGCTTACCGACCATCCGCTGGATTGCCTGACCTGTGAAGTAAACAACAACTGCGAACTGCAGGAAGTGGCTGCACGAGTGGGTATCCGTGACGTGCGCTACCCCGATGGCAAAACACACCTCGACAGAAAGAAAGACCTGAGCCATGCTTACATGACATCAGACTTCTCCAAGTGTATCAACTGCTTTCGCTGCGTAAGGGCCTGTGATGAAGTACAGGGCCAGTTTGTGCTGAGTATGGGCGGCAGAGGATTTGACAGCCATATCATAAAAGGTATGGAGGTGAATTTCAAAGATTCTGATTGTGTAAGCTGCGGCGCGTGTGCCCAGGCATGCCCTACATCGGCCATCTCAGATATATTTGAGTCGAAATCAATACAGGTTGATGAAAAAGTGCGTACGGTATGCACCTACTGTGGTGTAGGCTGCAATCTTGAAGTAGCGGTAAAAGGCGGTAAAATAAAATCAATACAGGCTCCGTATGAAGCTGAAGCCAACCAGGGGCACACCTGCCTGAAAGGCCGTTTTGCTTTCTCCTTCTACAACCATAAAGACAGGCTGCGCACTCCTCTTATAAAGAAAGACGGTGAATTCGTAGAAGCTACATGGGAAGAAGCATACGACTATATTGCCACAAAACTTACAGAAATAAAGAATAAATACGGCGGTGACGCCATAGCAGGCGTATCATCAGCCCGCGGCACTAATGAAGAAAACTACCTGATGCAGAAATTCATCCGGGCAGTAATGGGAACAAATAATATTGACAGCTGTGCCCGTGTTTGCCATTCTCCAACTGCTTTGGGTATGCAGCGCACCTTTGGTACCGGTGCAGCTACCAACTCTATTAAAGATATTAAAAAGACTGACTGCATACTGGTAATAGGCGCGAACCCTACAGACGGGCACCCGGTAACAGGAGCTAAGCTAAAACAGTTTGCATTAAGCGGCAAGCCAAGTATAGTAATTGACCCACGCCGTACCGAGCTGGCCAAATATGCTACCTACCACCTGCAACTGCGCCCCGGTACCAATATGGCCGTAATGAATATGATGCTGTACTACATCATCAGCGAAGGGCTGGAGGATAAAGACTTCATTGAACGCCGTACTGAAGGGTATGAAGAGTTCAAGCAGGAAGTGCTTTCTCAGGATATTGATAAGTTATCCGAGATTTCGGGCGTGGATAAAGGCCTGGTGCGCAGCGCAGCAATTGCATATGCCAAAGCACCTAATGCTATGGAATTTCACGGGCTGGGAGTTACAGAGCATTCACAAGGCACCCATACTATCATGATGATATCGAGCCTGGCGATGATTACGGGCAATATAGGCAGGCCAGGCGTGGGCGTTAATCCGCTTCGTGGACAAAATAATGTTCAGGGAGCTGCTGATATGGGCTGCCAGCCCCATCAGGGAGCTGGTTACTTTGATGTGAGCGACCCGGTTTATCATAAAAAATACGAAGAGTTTTACAACGCAAAACTGCCCAACTACAGCGGGTGGAAAATACCTCAGATGTATGATGCCGCACTCGATGGCAAACTGAAAGCCATGTGGGTTGTGGGCGAAGACATGGGGCAGACGGACCCAAATACGCAGCATGTGCGTAATGCGTTGAGCAAGCTGGAGCTATTTGTTGTGCAGGAGCTTTTCATGACAGAGACAGCAAAACTGGCCACTGTTGTGCTCCCTGCGGCTTCGTTCCTTGAAAAGAGCGGCACATTTACCAACGGAGAAAGGAGGATACAGCGGGTAAATGCCGTAGTAGAACCTATAGAAGGCACCAAAAGCGATGGGCAGATAATGGCAGACATGATGAACCGCATGGGTTATAAACAACCTGAAAAATATGATCCGGAATGGGTGCTGGAAGAAATAGCACAGATCATACCATTCTTTGAAGGCGTGAAATGGAACGAGCTGGGTTCTAACGGCAAGCAATGGCCTGTGAACAAAGAAGGTGTCGGGACAGATATACTTCATACCGAATCTTTCAAGCGTGGAAGGGGCAAGTTTATTCATAACAATTATAAGAAGTCGAAAGAACTGGTGGACAATGAAAAACAATATCCGTATATCATTACCACCAACCGCGAACTGGAGCATTACAATTGCGGAGCCATGACGCGCCGCACCAACAATGCACTGATAGTAACCGATGATGTGCTAATGATCAATCCGGCAGATGCTGCAAAGCACATGATTGCCGACGGAGATATGGTATGCGTGGAATCGGCACGTGGCAAAGTTGATGTAAAAGCAAAAATTACAGACGAAGTAAAACCGGGCATTCTGAGCAGTACGTTCCACTTCCCGGAGGTGATGATGAACAATATAACATCGAGCGTTGCAGACTCTGATGCCCTTTGCCCTGAGTATAAAGTTGTGGCTTGTAATATCAGAAAAAGCAAGGGAGAGTATAAGAAGAAGGCGATGGTGTAGGCTAATAAGAAAAGGATCTAGTTAATCGACATGCAATTGCAGTCTTGGTTTGCTTTTCTGGTTGCTCATTTATTTTGAAAAATTCTGCAACCACGTATGTACACTCTGCAAATTGTATTTTGTACCAACTCAAAAAACTACAGGCAATAGTTCAGAAATGAACTATTGCCTGTATTAATCATCCAAACACCTTAAGAGATCTTCACCACATGAAACACCACAGTCAACTGCAAAGAGATAGCGGCTGCAAGGCACCCCAACCATAAGAAATACCAGCCGATAGATATTCGTGCGGCCCTCACGCTTCGATAATACAACACCAGCATAACAGCTACCGAAGCAATAAGCGAGTAAAGAAATCCTTTGTCCAGCATCATATCCCTTATGGGGTTAATGCAAAACGGAATCAGGACACATGAACCAACAAAACAGGTAAAGCCCAAGCTGGCTATAAACGGCCATCGCTTTTCTTTCAGGAATAAAAATGCAGCACCTATCTGAATAGCCCACTTGGCACCTGCAATAGCACATGAAAGCAGCATCTTACCCTGATCAAAATGATACAGGTTTTCAGCACACACAATAAAGTACCAGGTAATCACCGTAGACAGAAAAAAATAAACTACGGCTGATGCTATGTGTCGCGGATTGTTTTGAACGGATTCCATTAGAATCCGTCTCCATCGAGTAAGTTACCTAGCCCGCCCAATACACTGCCTTCTTCCTTACGGTTGAATGGCCTGCCATAAGCCAGTATTCTGCTCGCCAGCCTGCTGATAGGCAGCGTTTGTATCCATACTGTACCAGGCCCCTGCAGGGTAGCAAAGAAAACTCCTTCGCCACCAAATATAGTGTTCTTGATACCGCCCACAAACTGTATATCGTAGTTAACCGAAGCCGTAAAACCAACTATACATCCGGTGTCAATTTTGATCAGTTCACCCGGCCTCAGCTCCTTCTGGAGCACATGGCCACCGGCATGCATAAACGCCATACCATCGCCTTCCAGTTTCTCCATAATAAAACCTTCGCCACCAAACAGGCCGGTACCCAGTTTTTTCTGGAATTCTATACCTATTGATACTCCCTTAGCTGCGCATAGAAATGCGTCCTTCTGACAGATAACCCTTCCACCCAGCCTCATCAGGTCAAGAGGAATAATCTTACCGGGAAACGGAGCGGCAAAAGAAACATGCCTTTTCCCCTGGCCCAAATTGGTGTATGCTGTCATAAACAGGCTCTCGCCTACCAGCATTCTTTTACCTGCCGAAAATAATTTATTCAACAGCCCACCGGGTTGCTGGCTGCCATCACCAAACATGGTTTCCATTTGTATGCCGTCATCCATCATCATAAAACTGCCCGGCTCGGCAATAGCGGTTTCATTCGGGTCCAGTTCTATTTCCACATATTGCATCTCCTCACCAATAATGCGGTAGTCTATTTCATGATTCTGCATGTTGTATTTTTTGATAAAATTAGAAGTAATTCAGTACTATTCGGAAAACACTGCTACTATAAATATCCTAATATTCTCATAAATTTAAAAGTACAAATTCCTGCTCTAAGACAAATTGACCTCGCTTTGCACGAAAAACAGAAATAAGAGCAGGCTGACTAATAGTCAGGGAACCAGAACGGCAAATCCTGATTTGCACCGCACCTGTACACGAAAAAGGATGATCACAACACACCAATCATTCCAATAAAAAAGCGAACTTTACCAGAGAAAGTTAGGATGGTGCTTACAGACAATCATGGCAGGGCAATCAACTATTTACGGCTGGCTGTAACCGACAGGTGCAACCTGCGTTGTTTCTATTGTATGCCTGAGGAAGGGATAGACTGGCTGTCAAGGAACGATCTGATGACTTACGAAGAAATGATGCGTGCCTGTTCGCTACTGGTAAAGATGGGCATTCAGAAGATACGCATTACCGGTGGCGAGCCATTTGTAAGAAAGGACCTCATGCTGCTGCTGAAAGGCATATCAGAACTGTCCGGATTGCAGGAGCTGACCGTAACAACAAACGGAGTGGTTACAGCACCACTGGTACCCGAACTGAAGAAGCTGGGAATAAGGAGTGTTAATCTGAGCCTTGACACATTGGACAGAAACCGTTTTTTTGCTATCACTCACAGGGATGAGCTGCCGGCAGTTATGGAAACGATGGAACAGTTGTTACTGCATGATATGGAAGTGAAAATAAATGCAGTGGTAATGGAAGGTAAAAACACCGAAGACATAATATCACTTGCAGAACTCACAAAGAATCTGCCAGTTAGCGTGCGTTTTATAGAAGAAATGTCGTTCAACGGAGGAGATAAGCACTATAGTAATCTTACGTGGGACCATGTGCGTATTCTGGAAACGATCAAGGACAGATTTCCGGCAATTGAGAAATTAAAAGACCCTGCTTATTCTACTTCTTACAACTACAAAATACCCGGGCATAAAGGCAGCGTAGGGATTATAGCTGCATATACCCGATCGTTTTGCGGCACATGCAACCGAATACGAATTACGCCACAGGGCATACTGAAGACCTGCCTCTACGATGCGGGTGTATTCAATGTAAAAGACATGATGAGGCTGCACCGAAGCAACGAAGAACTGGCCGCAGCATTTTCAGACGCACTGGGAAAGCGTGCCAAAGATGGCTGGGAAGCCGAACAAAAAAGAAATTTACTGACCGGCACCCACGAATCGATGGCTGCTATTGGTGGCTAAAAACGATCTGATGATAACCGTAGCTGAAGCTGAAAAAATAATACTGGCTGAGACAAGAGACTATGGCAACGAAACCGTGGACTTCGATAATGCTGCCGGTAGAATTATTGCCGAAGATATTGTTGCAGACCGCGACCTGCCTCCCTGCAACAGGGTTACCATGGATGGAATAGCGATACAATTTGCTGCATTTGAAAAAGGGGTGCGTTCGTTCAGAATAAAGGCGGCACAAGCCGCTGGCGATGCTGCGATTGAAATACAAAACGACGACTGCATTGAGATCATGACCGGTGCGGCATTGCCAGAGTCGGCAGATACTGTAATCAGGTATGAAGACGTCGCAATTGAAAATGGCATTGCAAACATTTCGATTGACACGGTACGACAAGGCCAGAATATACACTCTAAAGGCAAAGACAAAAAGCAAGGGGATGTAGTTTTGAAAGCAGGCACAACGATTGGCCCTTCGGCAATCAGCATGGCTGCATCTGTAGGTAAATACATAATACCTGTAAAAAGGCTGCCTCTTGTAGGTGTCATTTCCACCGGTAGCGAACTGGTTGACGAGGGTAGTGTGCCGGAAGCGCACCAGATCAGAAGTTCGAATAGCCATACAATAAGAGCTGCACTTCTGCAATATGGCATTAACACCGATTTGATGCACCTGCCTGATGATAAAGAAACTACCGAACAACAACTAAAACTATGCCTTGAAAAATACGACGTATTGATCCTGAGTGGTGGTGTATCAATGGGCAAATACGATTATGTACCTGAGGTGCTGGAGGAATTAAAAGTGGAAAAACTGTTTCACAAGGTGAAGCAACGGCCGGGCAAGCCATTCTGGTTTGGCAGGCATGCAAGTGGCGTTTTGGTTTTTGCTTTTCCCGGCAATCCGGTATCAGCGTTCATGTGCCTGCACAGGTATCTGGTGCCATGGCTGGAGATGATTTTAAAAATGAACAATGAAAATCCTGAACTGTATGCGGTTCTCGACAGGGATGTAACTTTTTCGGCACCGCTGCAGTATTTTATGCAGGCTAAAGTGCGGATCAGTAAACAAGGTCAGCTGACAGCAACCCCTGCTGAAGGAAACGGCTCAGGCGACTATGCGAATCTGGTAGATTCAGATGCGTTTATGGAATTACCTTTGGAACAAAATAATTTCAAAAAAGGCGAGGCCTTCAGAATATGGCCTTTTAAAAAGATACTGTAGCATGAGTGATTTTACCCACTTAAATGAAAAAGGCCAGCCAGCAATGGTTGATGTAAGTGAAAAAGCAGTGAGCAAACGAACAGCAGTCGCAAGGAGCATTATATCTATGCCGCCGGAAGTGATAGCCCATTTTACCGACGGAGATATAAAGAGCAAGAAGGGCTCCGTATTCCAGACAGCGATCATTGCGGGCATCATGGGTGCTAAGAAAACAGGCGAACTGATACCATTGTGCCATCCGCTGGGGCTGGACAACTGTAAGATAGATATACATATTAATAAGCAGCAGGAAGTAGTAATTGATTGTACAGCTACTATTACCGCCAAAACCGGCATAGAACTGGAAGCCCTTGTTGGCGCTACTGTAGCTGCGCTTACAGTATATGATATGTGCAAGGCGCTGAGCCATGATATTGTGATCAAGGAAACCAAATTGATGGAAAAAACCGGTGGGAAACGTGATTTCAGGCGCACCGAATAAAATTCCGTTGTACGGCATGGTGCTTGCGGGCGGCAAAAGCGTGCGCATGGGCCAGGATAAAAGTGTTATTAACTGGCACGGAAAGGAACAGCGCTACTACATGGCTGGCCTGTTGCGAAATGTTTGCGACGAGGTATACATATCCTGCCGGCCAGAACAGGTAAGTGGAATTGACAAAAACTACAACACGCTTGCCGACAATTACCCGGGCGGGGGGCCGCTCGTTGGGATACTCTCGGCTTTTAAAAAAGCACCCGGTGCTGCATGGCTGGTAACAGCCTGCGACCTGCCGCTGCTGGATCTGGCAACATTGCAATATCTGATAGCGCACAGAGATACAACCTGTATGGCCACCGCTTACAAGAGTTCATTCGATGACCTGCCCGAACCGCTCATCACAATCTGGGAGCCTCAGAGCTATGAGCTGCTACAGGCACATATAGCTGATGGATACACCTGTCCGCGCAAGGCACTGATCAGGAACGAGAAAATGGTCAAAATAATATTGCCCCCTGACCCAGATGCACTAATTAATGCCAACACACCCGGCGATGCAGACAGAGTAAAAGAACTGCTAACAAAGCGAGGTTAACGCCTGAAAGCACTTTAGGCCCTAAGGATGTGCGGCCACCCACACTTCCCCGTCTTCAAACACTTCCTTTTTCCAAATGGGCACCGTTTCTTTAAGGGTATCTATAGCATACCGGCAGGCATCAAAAGCTGCCCCGCGATGTGCGGCAGCAACAGCAATGATTACCGGTATTTCGCCAACAGCCAGTTTACCGGTACGATGATAAATCAGAATTTTATTTACCGGCCATTTGGCAATAACTGCATCTGCTATTTTTTTCATCTCGGCAATGGCCATAGGTTCATATGCTTCAAACTCCAGGTGCTGCACCTTTCTGCCTTTTGTAGCATTGCGCACGGTTCCCAGAAACACATCTATGCCGCCGCTTTCCGGCGACTGCACCCAGTCAATACACGACTGGATATTTAATGGCAAATCTGATATCCTGATGTCTGTCATTGAAACACTCTTATTATCCCCATTCATAAGCATTATCCCCCGCTCACCGGGGGAATGATGGCAATCTCATCTGTGTCATTGATCAGCTGATCTGCGACAGCATATTCGCCGTTTACAGCCAACGCAAAAGACTTCAATTCCTTTAGCCTCGGATACGTACTTTGAAGCAATGTACGAAGGCCACCAGCAGTGATGCCATTTTCAAAAGGCACATCAACCACACCGCCGCCGGTAATTTCCTTCGCTATCCCAAATGTGAGCACTTTTCCCATACGCTGTTAATCAAAAATATGCAGGTGCCTGATCAAAACTTCCGTACCGGCGACAAATACCAGCAATGCAGTTACACGCCTGACAACCAGTTGATTGAACCTTACAGCACCCATCCACGAGCCTATCTGCCCGCCGGCAAGCACTGCCGCACCTAACATGCCTATGCGGCCAAAGTTAATGTAGTCTGAAACGGCGGACAACTGCCCGGCAATACCGGATACAGAATTAACCAGAATAAATACACTGGCAGTTGCAGCAATCTTCTTTGGTGTATCCCACTTCATAAGGTTCAGCACCGGCGAAAGGAATATACCACCGCCTATACCCACCAGCCCCGACAAAAACCCAACCAGGCAGCCAGTAATACCATCTCTCAGGTAATTGGGCTCTTTTGCCGTTACCTCGCCTGTAGTGTTACCCTTGTTTTTAAGCCAAAGCAAAACAGATGCGGCAATGAGTGTAGTACCCAGAATGATGAAAAATGTATCCTGCTCCAGTTTTATAGCCGCACCCATAAACGCCATGGGTACGCTGGTAACTATCAGCGGTATGATCTTCTTCCAGTTAACCTGATTATTCCTGATGAAAATAATAGAGCCACCGGTAACAACTATAATATTACAAGTGAGAGCAGCCAATTTCATTTCCTGAAACGGGAACGCATAAAGTGTAAGAACGGCAAGATAGCTGGAACCACCTCCGAAACCTACTGAAGAATACACAAACGCAATAACCAGAAAGATGAAAAGGATTTCCCAATGCTGCATATTTGCGGAAATTACTAACCTTTTATTAAAACCTGCGTACTCAGCAATTATTTAATGCCTGTTAGTTTGTATTTATTACTATAACCTAAGCGCTGCAACAATAAATTAATTTACATTTGATGTACTGAATCAAGCCATTATGCACAAACGGGTTGTATTGTTCCTGAGTTTTCTCCTCTTTTTGTTCACTCCCGGCTTTTCGGCTGCAAGTGAAAAAGCAATCGTTAAGATAGCTTCAGTGAGGCAAAAAGGTGAAGAAATACACTTTGCACTCAGCTCTTCCAAACCATTTATTTTCGGAAGCAACCAATATGTACTGTATATAGGGAGCAAAGAGTTCACCAGATTAGAACAAACAAATGAAGAGGACAAACGGACGATTTCATTTGTGATCAGTAAAGCAGAATACCGCACGCTCAAAGAAGGCGCTAAAATGTACCTGTCTTACGGACGAGTAGAAGATATGGACATAGAAAAACACTCCAGACAAAGTTTAAAGTGCTGGAAACTGGGTACGTTCTCTAGAAAATTACTCAAAAAATAACCAGATAAATCTCTCTTAAGAACTTCAATACCGAAAAGGTATATGGTCGACCTGCGAAAGATTGCTTGTATGAGTGTACAAGGTAAACAGATGTGCTGAATCTCATCAACTTTCTCGAACCCGCTAATCAATTCACCCTACTCCTACCGAAAATACTTCCAACGGAAAGGTACCATACAATGGCAACTACTTTAAACTGAAATCAGTAGAGGAAAATGATCATTAATAGGTGCGATACTGACTTCCAAAAAATCGTTTCCCGGTGTTTCTATTCTGTTTGACAGCAAAATATTAACCATGAATTATATCATGCGGAGTATTTGCGGTCATTTTACTTCAGATACACCAATAGGAAGATAATTTTAATTACATTTGATTTACTGAATTTAAAAATATGAGGGAAATACTTACTCTAATTGTTGGTGCAGTGCTAATTGTGCTATCTAACGGTAACCTTTCAGCGCAGGAAAAGGCGAAAACAGAAATAACGTCTTTTAAGCAAAAAGATCACACCATACTATTTACACTGACATCTTCAAAGCCACTGATTTTTGCAGATAACCGCTATGTGCTGTATATCGGCAAAACAGCTTTTGTACGTAGCGAAGTACCCGGTGTGGAAAATAACCGAACCATTTCCTTTCTCATAACTGAGCAGGAATTCAATTCGCTCAGCGAAGGTGCAAATATGTATTTCTCCTATGGCGACCTCGACATTGACAACATGGATATTGAATCTTATGCCGCTGGCAGTATAAAATGCTGGAGTATGGGAAAGTTCAGCAGCGCATTACTGACTAAATAACACTACGTGCAGGCCTGTATTGCAGCAGCCAGCATGATTAATTTATAACAATATTTAATTGAAATCTCATGAATTACACTATTCCGGCAACGGGTAAGAAAGCAATACTGTTCTTATTCGTGATCCTTTTTAATAACTGCTACATGTCTATGGCTCAGGCCCCCGATCCGGGGTTAATGGGTACCCACAGCGTGGTCAAAGCCCAGTACGACCTGGGGGATTCTTACTTTGCTGCAATACCCCCGTACCTCACTCACGCAATGGAGTGCAGAGGGTCGGTACATTATCCGTCTGACCTAAGCGGAGGCCCTTATCCGGTGCTGTTTTGGCTGCATGGCAGGCATAGCACTTGTTATAACACATCTACACTTGCAACCAGTTCAACCTGGCCCTGCCCTTCGGGACGCCTGCCCATCCTCAGCTACGAAGGATATGATTATGCAGCACGTGTAATGGCCAGCCATGGCTACATAGTAATTTCCGTTTCTGCAAATGCCATCAATGGCTGGGACGGTGTATCAGGAGCATCCTCAGACAACGGCATGACTGCGAGGGGCCGCCTGGTGCAGTGGCATATGGACCTGTGGCACGGATGGACTACGACTGATACAACAGGCCCTTTCGGGCATTTGTTTGTTGGGGCTCTGGATATGCAGAACATAGGTACCATGGGGCATTCGCGCGGTGGTGAAGGCGTTGTGTACAATGCAGAATACAACAGGTCTCTGGGCAGCCCATATGGCATAAAAGCGGTGCTTACGCTCGCACCGGTAGATTTCTACAGGCACGTGCTTAACAAAACTGCACTGCTCAATATTGCGCCTTATTGCGACGGCGATGTATCTGACCTGCAGGGAGTACATTATTACGACGACTCCCGGTATAAGGACACAACCGACGAAACACCCAAGCACTGCATTCTGGTTATGGGCGCCAACCACAACTATTTCAATACAGTATGGACACCCGGTTCATGGATTGCTGGTGGTGCTGACGACTGGTTGTACACCGGCACTGCCACTTCTGCGTATTGCGGCGCCAGCTCTACTGGTACTGGCAGGCTTGATTCTATTACTCAAAAAGCAGTGTACAATACATATGCAGCGGCTTTCTACAGGTACTATCTGGGGCACGAAACGATTTTTGAACCTATCCTGACCACCAAAAACGTTGTTCCTCCGGCATCTGCGGTAATTGATTCATCGAAAATTTTTGTTTCGTACCATGCTGGTAAAACAGACAGGCTGGACATTAACACAACAGACAGCACCTACAATTTCTCTGTAAACAACCTCAGTGGCAGCGTTACCACCACATCGCTTACTTCGCCAACTATCTGCGGCGGCGGGCTTTCTATGGCGGTGTGCGATGCGGGCCCGGCGAATGCACAGTTGCCCCACCGCGGAACCACATCCATTAAAGGGCTCGGGCAAATGAGAATAAAATGGGTGGACACAAACGGGGTTTATCAAAACGATATCCCTCCAGCCAATCAGAATTTCACAAATTTTGAAAGCATCTCATTCAGGTCTTGTGAGAATTTTACAGAAACCAGCAGCGGCCCTGCGCTTAACTTTTCTGTGCAGCTGATCGACTCCGCCGGTAACATGAGCAGCCGCCCCGCAGGGTCATACACTCATTCATTATTTTACCAGCCGGGCACTACATCTGGCGACCTGCCAAAAGAAGTGTTCAATACGATTCGAATCCCGCTCAGTGATTTTAGCGGAGTAAACCTCGCCAAGATACGCCACATCAGGTTTAAATTCAACCAATCAACAGCAGGTGCCATTCTGGTCAGTGACCTCGCGCTGAACAATGGGCCCTGCGGCAATCTCAATGCCAATTTTACCCATGCTGTTGTGACGGGCCTCAATGTATCATTTACAAATACAACACAGTCTGCCTTTGGAGATACACTGTCTTATCTGTGGCACTTTGGCAACCCTGCTTCAGGCACTAACGACACTTCCACTTTCCAGAACCCCGGCACACACCTGTATACAGCGTCTGGTTTCTACACTGCCTGCCTGTATGTAACATCACACCGGAGGAACGGTATGGTTTGTACTGATACTTTCTGCACTTCTGTTGTAGTAGGCACAGCGCTCGAAGCACAAAATCAGCAGTTACCTCAGATTACTATTATACCTAACCCCGCTAAAGATTATCTGCAGGTAGATGGTGCCGAAAGTACAGACATACTCAGGCTAACTAACCTATATGGTCAGGAAGTGTTTACAAGCCCTATATCTCATTCCTATATCAGATTGCCCGAAACACTGGCTGCTGGCATGTATTATGCTGTAGTAGTCACTGCCAAAGGAAATGTTTACCAGAAGGTGATTATAAACAGATAAGAAACAAAAAAACTCTTTGAGATATCCCTGGCTGCACACAGTCAGGGATTTTTTTTGCGGCATAATTCCTGTTCAACAAACACGCTCTTCCTGATCGCGATATACAATACAATTATTTTAATAAGATCGACTTTATTCTCTGTTTCCTTTGCTGCAGCTGACGTTTTGTATAGTATAAACAAGATCCTTTTTATTATATTTGGAACCGGATTTTCATTCTTCATCAATCAAAAAAATTATGGCAGATACACCGAACCAACCATTTCCTTCAGATATTGAGATATCGAGGTCTACAGTATTAAAACCGATTTCAGAGATAGCATCAAAAATCGGAATCAATGCCGATGATATTATCCCCTATGGGAAATATAAAGCAAAGGTGCCGCTGACCTATCTTGATGAAAATAAAATAAAGAACAGCAACCTGATTCTTGTTACTGCTATCACTCCCAATAAAGCAGGTGTTGGTAAAACAGTAACCAGCGTAGCTTTATCATTGGGGCTTAACCATATAGGCAAAAAAGCTGCGGTGGCACTGCGTGAGCCCAGCCTTGGCCCATGTTTTGGTATGAAGGGTGGTGCTGCTGGCGGTGGTTATTCGCAGGTGTTGCCAATGGAAGATATCAATCTTCATTTCACTGGTGATTTTCATGCTATCACATGTGCCAACAACATGATCTCCGCATTGCTGGATAACTATCAATACCAGAACAGAAATACAGCAAATGCACTGGATCGTATAGTATGGAGGCGCGTAGCAGATGTGAATGACCGTTCACTAAGAAATATTGTTACTGGCCTGGGTGGAACAGCAAACGGCCTGCCAACAGAAGCAGGATTTGATATTACACCAGCTTCAGAGATTATGGCCCTGTTTTGCCTGGCAACAGATGTAAATGACCTACAGGCAAGAATTGAGCGCATAGTACTGGGATATACCAGCGATAAAAAGCCATTTACCGTAAAAGACCTGGGTGTGGCTGAGGCAATCACTGTGCTGCTGAAGGATGCACTGTTGCCCAACCTGGTGCAAACCACAGAGCAAACAACAGCATTTGTACATGGCGGGCCTTTTGCCAATATAGCACATGGCTGTAATACCGTACTGGCTACAAAAATGGCCATGAGTACTAATGATTATGTTGTAACAGAATCCGGATTCGGAAGTGACCTGGGTGCTGAGAAGTTCCTCGACATCAAATGCCGGCTTTCGGGCTTAAGGCCTAAGGCTACAGTTATTGTGGCTACAACTGCCGCACTGAAACTGCATGGCGGAGTAGATGCAAAAGAGATTACCAAACCTAACATGGAAGCACTTATTGCCGGCCTGCCCAACCTGCAGCGCCATATAGAGAACATGAAGAACTTCGGCCAGAGTGTGGTAGTTTCTTTCAACCGTTTCAAACACGATACCGACAAAGAAGTTGGCCACCTTGAAAACTTCTGCGAACAGCAGGGCGTGGTATTTGCTATCAATAACGGATTTGCAAAGGGCGGAGCAGGTGCTGCTGACCTGGCTCAGAAGGTGGTGAGCCTTATTGAGCATCATCCTTCTCAGGACATCAATTTCACTTATGACCTGACTGACCCTATCAGGCAGAAAATTGAGAAAATAGCGAAAAAGATATACCGTGCAAGCGAAGTCACATTCAGTGGCCCTGCACAAAACAAACTAAAACAGTTTGAAGCCAATGGCTGGGGACAGTTGCCCATCTGCATTGCCAAAACACAATATTCTTTCTCTGACGATGAGAAAAAAATATGTGCACCTACTGGTTTCACAATCAACATCCGCGACCTGGTGATCAATGCCGGTGCCGGATTTATTGTAGCTGTAGCAGGTGAGATTATGCGTATGCCTGGGCTGCCGAAAGATCCTCAGGCACTGCACATTAAACTTGTAAATGGCCAGATAGAAGGGCTCAGCTAATGCACCCTTTGGCTGAACAGCCTTGCTGATAATACAGAACCACCCTGCCTGCATCCATTATGCAGGCAGGGTGGTTCTTTTTTAAGTATTGCCTTTACATGTATTTCCCTATCACGGGGAATCCTTTTAACTCTTCCCGCTCTGTGCGGTATATGTATAACAGGTAAGCTGCAAACAAAACCGTGCCAGACAAAAGGTGCAGCACTACGCCATCAATAACCCGGCATACACCAAAATTGACTGCAAACACCACCAGCATCAGCCCGATGTACTTCAATAGTTTTGGAACGTCATATGGTATGGGATAGTACTTCTGCCCCCAGTAATAAGAAAGCGACATCATTACACCATAGCATAGCAAAGTACCCCATGCGCAGGCGTAATAACCCCACACAGGTATCAGAAACCAGTTGAATAATATGGTTACTACTGATCCGATAACCATGATGTATGTTCCGTAATGTGTCTTGTCTGTAAGCTTATACCATACGGTGAGATTGTAATAAACACCCAGCAGCAAATAGGAGAACAGCAGTACCGGCACTATGTCCAGGGCTCGCCAGTATTCATGGTTTACAAAGTGCTTCCAGATATCAAGGTACAGCATTACATTCAGAAACATGAGTGCAAGCAATATCACAAACCACTTCATAACTCTTGCATATGTATCTTTGGCATTGCCTTCCCTGGCTATTGAGAAAAAGAATGGCTCAGCAGCCAGCCTGAATGCCTGTATCACCAGATTAATCAGTATAGCCAACCGCAGTGCTGCCGTATAATATGCCAGCAGGCTCAGCGAATTATTTGACGGCCCGGGGTACAAATGCAGGAACATAACCCTGTTCAGCGAATCGTTGATCTGTCCTGCAAACCCGGCAATGAGTATGGGGTAGCCATAGGTAATCACCTTTCTGAAAATAGCCTTATCAAACGTCGGACGGAAATCTTTCAGTTCTCCGAACAGCAAAGCCAGCGTTACAATTGCCTGTAGAATATTGGCAAACAATATAAAACCAAGGCCCCAATGACAATGATACCACCGCGCGAAAGCACTGTTTTCATTGCCCCTTGTAAAACCACTGCCAAAACTGAACAGAAATACGATTGTAAATACAAACACAATTATTCCAGCCACTTTGGTAGCAGCATACTTCCGTGGGCGATTGTCTTTCCTCAGTCGGGCGTAGGGCAGGGCCGAAAGCGCATCCAGTCCAATAATCACAGCGCACCAGCCCACATATTCCACATGGTCCTTGATCTCTGCAAAAACAGATAATGGCGAGCGAAATATCCAAAGCAGTAAGGAAAATATAAGAGTTGAAAAAAGCATGGAGGTTACCTGAGTCCGGTACAATTTTGTTCGGTCTTCCGTCATGCTGAACCTAAAGAACGAAGTTTCCATACCGTAGGTATATACCACGTTCATGATAGGAAAAACTGAATACAAGTAACCATACTGTCCGTATACTATATGCCCTTTTTCACCGGTGAGCATATTTGTTAGATATGGCGTTAGCAGAAAAGTCAGCAACCTTGCCGCAATATTGCTGACACCGTACCACGCAGTTTGTCCGGCCAGTTTTTTTAGTGAACCCAATTATCGTTTGTTTAGCCTGTAATAATATTCAAAAGTAATTAGTCACTTTCACATAAAGGAATGCCAGCGCAACCGAAATCTAAATATTGCTTAATTTATAAGAACCTGCACACCTAAACATGTGGAAAACGCTAACGCTCTGTTTTTTCAGGCAACTATTGTTCCTCTCTGATTCACTCTGCACACCCATATTATTGAATTATATTTGCAGAAAAACGGATGAAACGGGTTTTAGCTCTGGTTATACTTACTGTTACTTTGGCCTCCTGTGGTGGTGGCAGCGAAAAAAATAAGAAAAAGGAATCGTCGCAAACGGGCATTACCTCGCCAGCACCAGCTGGTCAGGGTGCTAATGGGCTTACTGCAAATGAACAAAATGGCATAAACCAGATTACCGGGTTTTATGGCGGGTCTGTTTCCTGCTCAAAGGGGCTTGCATCCGGGTCGCAGAAATATTTTAAAATAGAAGTAAGCAAAAGCGGTGCGCTCGATAGCTCTATGCAGATAGCTGAACTCAGCGTTGCAAATATTTCTATCTTGCTGTACAGCGCTCTACAGGAAGAAAGAACCAGCTATAGTGAGATCCGCACAGTGGTTAATTTTGGCTCAGGCCAGAAAGCAGAAAGAACCTACGAAACCGATAAGCTGGATATGGTACTGGCCAGAATGGAGGTAGTGATAAAAATAGTGGGGCTGCTTAAGGATAAAAAATATGATGATATTGCCCCGCTCCTCAATGACCAGACTAATATTATCACCTATAAAAAAAGCGAGCTGATCAATAAGATTAAGAAGGCAGAACCCGGGCTTGGAGAGATCAACCAGTTTATACCCTATGGTTTTATGTTTGCCACAACCGACAAACAGAAAAACTTACTGCATATTGCAGGTGTTATTCAACGAACAACACAAAACAACGAATTCAGCGTGGACTTCGACCCCTCTTCTACCAAAAACGAAGCAATCTTTCTTAATTATAAACTCTGATGGCTGCCCCGCTTCTTTTCACCCCGCTTACCATACGTTCGGTAACACTCAAAAACCGGCTAGTGGTTTCACCTATGTGTCAGTACTCCGGTACAGATGGGTTTGCTAATGACTGGCACATGGTGCACCTGGGTAGCAGGGCCGTAGGCGGTGCCGGCCTGGTATTTACTGAGGCAGTTGCTGTAAACCCATTGGGTAGGATTTCGCCTGCCGACCTCGGCATATGGAATGACCAACACGTTATCCAGCTCAGGAAAATCACTGATTTTATTACCGCACAGGGCAGTGTTCCGGGTATTCAGCTGGCACATGCCGGCCGAAAAGCGAGCGTTACACCTCCGTGGAAAGGCGATCATTATATTCCAGCACAAGAAGGCGGCTGGCAAACTGTGGCCCCCAGCCCCATTCCTTTTACCGATACAGGCAATACACCGCTTGAATTAAGCACGGAAGAAATTGCCGCTATTGTTGCTGACTTTAAAGCAGCAGCGAAACGGTCTTTGGATGCCGGATTTAAAATTATTGAGATTCATGCCGCTCACGGCTATCTGATCAATCAGTTTACATCGCCCCTCAGTAATAGAAGAACAGATGAGTATGGCGGCAGCTTTGAGAACCGCATTCGTTTTCTGCTGAAGATAATTAATGGGATAAGAAGTGTCTGGCCTGAAGAATTACCATTGTTTTTAAGGATATCAGCTACCGACTGGACAGAAGGAGGCTGGACAACCGAAGACTCTGTACGCCTGGCAGGCATTGTTAAAGGCCTAGGCGTAGACCTGATGGATTGCTCTTCAGGAGGCGTAGCAGCAAATGTAAAGATACCAGCAAAGCCAGACTACCAGGTACCCTTTGCGGCGGCAGTTCGGGGAGCGGGAATTCTTACTGGGGCAGTGGGGATAATTGTAACAGCAGAGCAGGCTGAAGCTATTTTAACCAAAGGGCAGGCAGACCTGGTTTTTATGGCCAGAGAACTGCTGCGCGACCCCAATTTTCCACTTAGAGCCGCACGAGAACTAGGCTTCACTGAAATGGGATGGCCCGTTCAGTATGAACGGGCCAAAAGAAATAAGTAATCTGTTAAGCCGCTTCTGGTTACTTAGCAAACGCCGCAGTATGAAATGGAATTATTTAACGGAAGCAAAAAACGAGCTTTTAGGCATCTTGATAGTTGCCAGCACGCTCAGTACTTTGTTTTCCCACTCCTCCGGAATTTCAGAGTAGTGTGCCAGACTCATGGCATGCACCCAGGCTTTGGGGTTCGGATTGCCTTTGAGTTTATTGTAAAAACGCTTGCGCGTCAGCAACTGGCAAAAGTCAAGATAAGACGCCCACTCATTGGCATACTGCTTATAACGGCTTGAGTGCCCTTTCTTGTTCACATATTCGTTTTCACCCTCAATTCCGAAGTGGTTGTTCAGCACTTTTGCAGCAGGCCCCTTTCCTCCCGATGATTCGATGGTAGCTACCGCCAGAATCAATGGAGCAGGAATGCCGTACGACTCACCGAGCAGCGCAGCAATAAGCTTGTGATTGGCGATGTAGGTTTTGTTCTGCGCATTTGCGGAGAACATCATACCCAGCAGCACCGCTACAAGTAATTTCCTGATTAATATTCTTTTTAGCACTAACATAAAATTTCGTTTTCCGCACCTATAATTAACATCGACTGTAAAAAAATATGTTACGGGGTTGTAAAAGTAGTGTATAGTTTCGAAACGGAGGCAATAAAAGCTGTTAAAATTTAGACAAAGACAAATAATTAATATACAAAACAGGCAGAAACGAAGTTTGCTATACCTTTACAATATGCACGAAAGGGCCTCAGATCAGCAGAAAATGGAAAAAACCGGAGGAATATATATACATATTCCATTTTGCAAGCAAGCGTGTGCATACTGCAACTTTCATTTTTCTACTTCGCTCAAATACAAGGGCGAAGTGTTTGCGGCGATTCTGAAAGAACTCGAAATGCGCAGGGATTATCTGGCTGATTCGTCTGTCGGAACAATTTACCTGGGTGGGGGTACACCTTCTTTGTTATCGGCTGATGAGATAAAACAGATTTACGATACTATTCAGAAATACTACAAAGCTGAAAGTGTAGTAGAATTTACACTGGAAGCAAATCCTGACGACCTGGCCAGGGATTATATCAGGCCGCTACGGCACACCCCTGTCAACCGGTTTAGTATCGGAGTTCAATCATTCAGAGACGAAGACCTCGTTTACATGAACCGTGCACACAATGCCAGCCAGGCAGATTATGCGATCAAAGCGGTTCAGGATGCCGGGTTCACAAATATAACCATTGACCTTATTTACGGCACACCCGGGCTTACAGATACTGCATGGAAAGAAAATATTGCAAAAATCAAAGAACTGGGCATTCCACACTTTTCATCCTATGCACTTACCGTAGAGGAAAAAACCGCATTATACCACGCCATCGCAAAGAAGAAATCTGCACCGGTTGATCCTGAACAATCTGCCGGCCAATTTGAAATACTGATGGAGCGGGCCGCTGCAATGGGATTTGACCAATACGAAATCTCCAATTTCGCGCTGCCGGGACATTACGCCGTTCACAATACTAATTATTGGCGGGGGTTACCTTATTTGGGCATAGGCCCCTCAGCGCATTCTTTCAATGGCAGTGCCAGGGGCTGGAATGTTGCCAATAATATTAAGTATGCTGATAGCATACTGCGGGAGGGCAAACTTCCCTTTGAGGAAGAAATGTTGACACCTGTGCAGCAGCTCAATGAATATATCATGACATCGCTGCGTACGATGTGGGGCTGCGACCTGGAAAAAATCAGCTGCACCTGGGACTCCGGTGCAGCACAAAAGGTGGAGAAAAGCAGCCACTTATTCCAGGAAAAAAACTGGCTGCGGCAGGATGGTTACAAACTCATACTTACGCCTGCAGGGAAATTATTTGCAGACCGCATAGCCGCAGAAATGTTTGTAGGATAAGTAATTATATCCTCATGCATATGTACCCGGCTTCTGAATTATTATATACAATTTACTGCAAATGTTAAATGTTCACTCAGGATTATTGCTGATACAATAAAATGTAAAGGAAGTTGTTACTTTTGAAACAATATTATTCAAGCACATGGCATTCTGGAAAACAAAAGCAGCAGGAACAGAAACAGTAGTAAAGAAAAAAAAGCCGGTTTGGCGTGAATGGCTAGATGCGGCACTGTTCGCAATTGTTGCCGCAACGCTAATCAGAACCTTCTTTTTTGAAGCATACACTATCCCTACGGGGTCTATGGAGGGTACCATGCTCGTTAATGACTATCTGTTTGTTAGCAAGCTTGCTTATGGCCCCAGAGTACCTATGACGCCGCTTGCAGTGCCACTGGTACACAATACTATGCCCATTACCGGAGGCAAATCATACAGTGAGTCGGTAAAAGGGGGTTACCACCGCTGGTGGGGTTTCGGTAAGGTAGAACGCAACGATGTAGTAGTATTTAATTATCCGGCTGGCGACACTGTTTTGCTCGAAAACCCCGAAAGCGGCGACTATTACCGCGAGGTAAGGATGTATGGCAGAGAAAATGTAATGAGCAGGTACACCATAATTTCCCGCCCTGTAGATAAAGAAGAGAACTACATTAAGCGCTGTGTGGCTGTGCCGGGAGACGTATTGGAGATAAAAAATGGGAGAATCGCTATCAATGGCGAACCCAATCAGTTATACCCACACTCCAAATTGAACTATCTGGTAAAAACAAACGGTAAAGTGCCGTTGATGGCAGACGAAATAGAGCAACCCTACCCGATAGGTGGTGGACAGTATATATATAATTTAGCCAACGACCAGGTGGAAGCTGCCAGAAAAGCACCCAATGTAGTTTCTGTGGATCTTTATTTGAATTGCCCTGCCGGCGCTAGCCCTAAAGATCCGGGAGAGTGGGTTTTTCCGCATGATACCGCTAATTTTAAGTGGAATCGCGATAATTATGGCCCCATGACCGTTCCTAAAAAAGGAGCAACTGTGGCACTCACACCTCAAAATATTGCACTTTACCGCAGAATCATCCGCAATTACGAAGGCAATACACTTGACGAGCAAAACGGAAAGATACTAATCAATGGAAAAGAAGCATCTTCTTATACATTTAAGATGGATTATTACTGGATGATGGGAGATAACCGTCATAATTCCCTCGACTCCAGATACTGGGGATTTGTACCAGAAGATCATATTGTAGGCAAAGCCTGGTTTGTGTGGCTGAGCTATGGCGAGGGTGGCATGTTTAAAGATATGCGATGGAGGCGCCTGCTCCACGGTATACATTCGCTGGAAAAATAATAGAACCGCATTTGCAAACTTTTTTTTGGCAAATCTGAACTACCTAACTACAGTCATTTTTCGTTTGGTGCAACATTAGTATATTGCAATCCCTTTGCGGATGATGCCCATATACAGGGTGCATCTTTAATAACACACAGGTACGCCACAAATTTTTGGGTGTAAAACCAGCTGAACGAATTTGGAAAACACAGAACAACAGGCGGGTACACGCCTATTCGAAGACGATAACAAACCGGCGCTTCAGGCAATCAGGGATGCACAATATATTGCATTCGCACCTTACATATTTCAGGCGTCAGTTTTGCTGAGAGACAAGGGTATTCTGAAGTATATTGAAAACTCTGGAGATGCCGGCAGGTCTATAAATGAAGTTGCTGTAGCAGTTAACCTCCCCTATTACGGCGTAAGAGTACTTATGGAGGCAGGCCTGGGAATCGGGCTACTTTTCCAGCGAAATGAGAAATACCTGCTTTCAAAGACCAGGCATGTATTCATCAATCATCAGATCTCTGTTATCAACACCGATTTTATGCGTGATTTATGCCTGCCAGGTGTGAATGACCTGGAGGCGTCGATAATGGATGGAAAACCACGCGGGCTAAAACACTTCGGCAACTGGGATACCATTTATCAGGGGCTGTCTGTTTTGCCCGAACCTGCAAAAACAAGCTGGTTTGCATTTGATCATTATTATTCTGACCACGCATTTCCGGAAATATTACCGCTGGTATTTGAGCGCAACCCAAAAAAAATAATGGATATCGGTGCCAATACCGGCAATTGGGCGAGAGTATGTTTTGAATACAATGAAACTGTTGAGGTTGGCTTAGTTGACCTGCAGATTCAGCTGAACGTTGGCAAAAAGAACATCGAAGATGCTGGGTTCGGCAGCCGTGCCGCTTATCATCCTCAAAACGTACTGGATGCTTCTTCAGGTTTTCCCAAAGGGTATGACGTCATCTTTATGAGTCAGTTTCTGGATTGTTTTGCCGACAAAGAAATTGTTTTTATCCTGAAGAAGTGCTTTGATGCACTGGATGAAAATGGGCGCGTATTTATTAATGAGACCTTCTGGAATTGCCAGCGTTTCGAAGGCTCTGCCTTTAGCCTGCAGATGTCATCGTTGTACTTTACAACTATGGCAAACGGAAACAGCCAGATGTATGACAGTGATGTTTATCTTAAATTAATTGAAGAAACATGCTTTGCAGTTGTAAGGCAGGTTGACAACATTGGTGTCAGCCACACTGTATTGGAATTGAAAAAGAAATAGGAGTAAATCTCTTTTATTTAATAAAAAACGAAGTTTTATGAAAAAAGAAGTTGACGTATTGGTAATTGGCGCCGGGCCATCAGGAACTATTGCAGCATCTATAATACACAATGCCGGCTATTCTGTACAGATGGTTGAGAAAATGAAATTTCCGCGCTTTGTAATCGGAGAAAGCCTGCTGCCCCGCAGTATGGAGGCGCTGGAAGAAGCAGGGCTGCTGGATGCTGTTAAGGCAAGAGGTTTTCAGCAAAAGGATGGTGCAAAGTTTGTAATGGGCGACAAAGTATGCGACTTTAATTTCTCCAATCAGTTTACTCAGGGCTGGAAATGGACATGGCAGGTACCACGTGCTGATTTTGACAAGACGCTTGCCGATGAGTGTGTGCGCAAAGGCATAGACCTGGATTACGAAATGGAAGTTACCGGTATCGAGATATTCGATGGCTATTCACTGACTACAGTTAAAGACAATGCTGGCAACAGCCATGTTATCAAGGCAAAATACATTGTTGACGGCAGCGGTTACGGCCGTGTTATTCCCCGCCTGTTTGGACTGGAAAAGCAGTCTACCATGAAACAAAGGAAAACTATATTCGGGCATGTTACTGACCCTTTAAGAAGCGAAGCTTTTGAACCCAACAGGATTATTATTTATGTACATAACCCCACCACATGGATTTGGGTAATTCCGTTCTCTACTGGTATTACTTCTCTGGGATATGTTGGTGACGTTGAATTTTTTGAAGCCCACAAGGGTACGCTCATGGAGAAATTCAAGAGCCTCATTGCTTCAGAACCTGAAATATCGGTGCGCTTTGGTAACTCCGAGCTCGTTTGGGATGAGCCCAAGACACTTGAAAGCTGGAGCGTATCGGTAGAATCATTTTATGGCAAAGGATTTGTACTCACAGGAAATGTTACCGAATTTCTGGACCCTGTATTCTCGTCTGGTGTCACTCTTGCCGCTGTTTCAGCACAGATGGCTGCTAAACTCGTTATCCGTGAACTGAAAGGTGAACAAGTAAACTGGGAAAGTGAATATGCTGAACCAATGAAAAAAGGCATTGGCGTTTTCCGTACTTATGTGCAGAGCTGGTACGACGGCTCGTTGTACAATATCTTCTTTGCTCCTAATCCGGACATGACCATAAGGTCACAGATTTGCTCTGTTCTGGCCGGATATGTGTGGGATGAATCAAACAGCTTTGTTGCTAAACACGAGAAAAATGTCCGCGCTCTGTCTAATTTCCTGGTTTCGCAAAAGGCTATGGCGTAATGACTGTTCGCCACTCGGTACAGTTAAATAATGGGGCAGTTGTTCATAACAATATAGCGCTGCCCGATAAACAGTTATTTACTGTTGAAGATTTGTACCGTAGTCAGAAATGGAGCTATCCTAAGTTCTTCAAAATGGACAGCCTTTGCAAATGGGCATGGGCGGGTGCAGAATTGTTGCTGGACGGTGGTTTAGTATACAAGGATTCAGACAAAAACAAAATTGGTATCGTTTTGTCCACTTCGCAGGGTTGCCTGGAAGTGGACAAACGTTATTTTGATACAATAGATGTACCCAGCCCGGCATTGTTTGTTTATACATTGCCTAACATCATGCTTGGCGAGATATGCATCAGGCATGGCTTTAAAGGCGCTCAGTTGTGTACTGTCACTGAGAAATTTGATGTTCAGGAAATGCAATTTGCCGTAGAGAGCATTCTTCATCATCAGGGTATGGAAGCCTGCTTATGTGGATGGGTAAACGTTAGTGAACATGAACATGATATTCAGTTATTCTGGATTACCAAAAGCTAACAATTCCATACGGTACTCACGCATTTTTGTTGTCTTGGATGGTGCTATCCTGATTTTACAAGGCTGGAAATATTGCCTTCCGTGAAAACCATGCAAACCCACAGATAATCACTTAGCGGCAAACGAAGCTGGTGACGGTTCACATTTTCTAAACACTCAAATTCCTTTGCCGTTTTTCGACCAGTTGTGTTACGCGCCCATCAAGTACTGAAACACGATGACATTCTCCCTACTTCCTCGCATATATTTCAGCCCAAACCATTCCTTTTTCATATCGCTGTACCAAATGAAAATTGGAATCTTTTTTGATGAACTCATAACGATAGTCTGTTTCCACATTGTCGAAAATTGCAAAATCGGTTTTGTCATCAATCGTGTAGGCTGCTTTTCTAAAAGCTTTTGAGCCATTCAGGTAACCGGTTGCAGGCAACACAAGATTCTTATTCAACATAAACAGGCAGCCTATGGACTTATCGTAGTAATTGTTTTGCTCAAAGTAATCAACAACTTTTTGATGAACGTACATTCCATCAAATGCACCAAGGTCAATGTCTCCAAAACTCCTGTTCCCTCTGAATTGTTTAATAGCTATGACAGCACTACAAACCAAAAAAGCATAAAGCACTGTCTTTCCAGCCGTATCAATTAGAAAATTCACAATAATCGCTGTCGTAACCATAACCGGAACGATGGCGGCTATGAGATATCTGGGGGTGAAAAAATTAACTGAAGTAAAGAGCAAATAGCTGACAATAAATATCCAGGCCAACACTACAAATCTCTTCTGGGTTGTATTAAATGTATTCTCTGATTTGAGTAATACAAATAGCATTACAGCAATCGAAAAATGAAAAAGCAATAATAAAAGCAGGCCTTGCAATTGTGAAGCCAGCCTGACATTTACCATACAATAGCCGATTGCAACAGGCATTGCAAAAATCAAAAATTTTAGATTTTTGGTTTTCAGAGCTACAGCTGTTGCAAGTACCGATAGCAGCAGAAAGTAATAATATCTGTGATTGTAGTTAAACACACCCACCAGGCAGTTTACACTGAATCCATACCAGAAGTCACCCCATTTTTGCACAATTAGGTTGGTGTGCGACGGAAAAAAGTACCAACCAAGCAAATGCCTCTGTAGTACAAAAAAAATAAAAATCGCCAGGCCGGGAAGGGCTACAGACAGCAAACGGTACAACCTGATGCGCCAATCACAATCTTTGCTGAATAGGCCTATCAATGCATCAAATCCAAGTACTAACCCCAGCACCAATCCACTTTCCTTGGTGAAAAAAAGAATCGTCAGGCATAGTGCAGTAAGCACATGCCTGCCGCAAACATAAAAAACCAGTCCCGCAAACGCCATAAATGCAACTAACACTTCGGGCAACACAAATGAAGACTGAACGAAAAAAGGCACTTGTGTTGTAATTAGCAACAGGCCTATTCCAGCCACCGTGGCATTGAATAACCTGATCAGCGCCTCATAAATAAAAACAAGAAACGTTACAGATATCAGTAAAGCAAAGGCGTGCAATGAAAAGTTGGAGGGCCCGAAAAACCTCATCCAGACAGCAGATGCAGCATGAAAAAATAACGGATGCCCACGCGACAAGTCGCTGTTGATTGCTCCGGGAATAATGCTAGGGCCGTGCAGGTACATTTCTTTGATAGCCGCAGCATAAGGCCAGCTTTCATCCCAATAAAACGGATAACTTAGATGTGAGCTTTTGCATGCAACAAACAAGGCAATAATCATTACAAGCGCCCACCTCTTAGATAGAAATTCAGACATTATTGATTAAAGGTAAAAAATGAAAATTGAATAATTGCACGCGAAACATAGTACGGCAATTTGAAAACCGCTGAAAGAACAACAGTTTAGCTGGCCTTAAAATTGAAAAGAAACCGTTTATTTTGTTATTGGAAATGTAACAAATGGAAAAACTCAGGCTCGATAAATATTTATGGGCAATCAGGATATTCAAAACCCGAACGCAGGCTGCTGACGCCATTGAAAGTGGTAAGGTAAAGTGGAACGGCGATACTGTTAAACCTTCACGCCCTGTTTCTATCGGTGACATCTATAATGTCAGAACATCGGCACGCCGCTGGACAATACAGGTTACCAATTTGCTATACACGCGAGTTGCATACGAAGAAGCCATCAAAAACTATGTAGACATAACTACTGAAGAAGAAAAAGAAATGAACCTACAGATTGGGAGTAGTTTTTACACTGGCAAACGGCTAAGTAAAACAGGCCACCCCACTAAAAAACAGCGGCGTGACCTGGAATCTTTCTGGGGCTCATCACCCGATGCTGACTAATAAACAGCTACGTAATTTCCCGGAATGGTCTTAACCCATTTATTACCTCCATCTGTACTTTGGTAAATACCCTGGTTTGTAGCCAGGTATATATACTTGGCATGGGTGCCGTTCTTAAAGATATTTTCTTTGAAAGCTATGTTCCTGACTACAATGTTGGTGCCAAGCCCGTTATTCACCTGCTGCTGCCATGCACCAGTGTTGGTATTCAATTCGTAAAGGCCTGCAGAATCAGTGCCTATCAGGCAAATTTCTTCAAATGGCGCACTGATGCATAATAAAGGTTTACTGGGCAACCCTGTATAACGGGTCCAGTTCTTACCCAGGTCATCGCTGTAGTATGCGCCATTGCCGTTGCAATTGATGTTGTCTATAGCTATGAGGCGGTTGTTAAAATGCCCGTAAGAGTACTTCGCTTCAGTATCAACAACTGGATAAGTTGGTGTTAATAATCCTGAAATTTTATGATGTGGCAGTGGCGCACCGGAATAGTTTAATGGAGAACCTAATCCATTAAAAACAGACGAATCAGGATTTCCAGTTGATTCGTTCCATAGCGAATTTTTTGATCGGTAAAAATTACGGTTGCTGTTTGCATCATAACCACACAGATACCCGTTTTTCAGCAACGCAAATGATGTCATTCGAATTGTCCATGGCGCGGGGGAATAAAGGCCCATATTAGTTGCTGCGCCAGGGGTTGTCGGGGTATCAGGAATATCTACCCACCACGAACCAAGAATCCCTCCTAAATTCAGGCTGAATGACACGCCGAGGTAATTACCGGCAGGGTCGGGATAATTGTTGGTAACAAAAGTTATTCCCCAGTCAGGAATATTGACCATCATTGACTGATTAAGGTCCATCCACAAACCGTTACAAGTAGAGAAAGGGAACGTAGAAATAGAATCGAATCCATGATTAAAATTCACCCCGTTATTTGTACTAACATATAAGTTGTTCTTTACCCACAAAATGTTATTGCCATCTGTACAAAGTGACCTACAGGGTGTTCCATCAGCTTTTACAACTGTTCTTACTGTTTTACCGTCTGTAGTACTAAATAAAGAACCTGCTGTATCAGAAAAGAACAGGCCATATGGAGTCTCTATTACCTGGTCATTGTCTATTCCATTTACTTTTTTTGTACAGCTATTCAACGAAACTATAATCGCTAACAACAATCCAAATGTTATATATAGGGACGTTTTTTGCATTGCATTTAATTTATTTAGTTATTAAACTACCAGAAAATTATTGGTATTACCTACAAATTTAATCAGAAAGACGCAATTTACTAATAATTGGTTGGCAAAACCGAAACTAATTTAGTTAGAGCCTGCCTTATTTGCGTCACTCATTTTCATTCCATAATCCATAAGGGCAATAATGCTGTTCTCCTCGGTATTCAGGAAATTAATGTCCATATGATAATTGAATGTATTGTTGCTGAATGACCCACCGGTAAGCGAAATGTTATTCAGCAGTTTCTTGCTTTCATTGATCATTAAAGAATCCTGCGAAGAGTTTGTTATGCTTCCGTCAATGTTACGGCACAGCTGCTGGATATCTGTAAAAAAGGCTATTGGATGCCCCATAACCACTGACGAAACCGCATCTGATTTCTTTTGTGTTTTGTACTTTCCCTCAAGAAAGCCGGTTGCATATGCATACTTGTTGGAAGCAATTGCATACTCGCCATTCATCAAAATGTACACCGAATCAGAAGCACTTAGAGGAATAACTAAGCCCGATTCCATTGTCTGCAGACCCATATCTTTCATCATCTTTACTAGCTTTTGAAAATTCTCTTTTTTATTGATTTTGATTACATAACTCATCGTCATGCTGGGCTTCTGGTTGTTATGCACAACTGCCATGCCCATAAATGAATCAACCACTTTTTCAGATTTAAGGCTGAAATCGTTCATAGCAAAAGTCATATCACCTGTAAATGCATCCAGCACCCCATCCACACTTGAACCCTGCGTACTCAACCCAAGATTGGCAAGGCCCAGCATGTTCATTTTCTCCAGCAGCAGCTTAATCGCCTTTGGCGACAGGTGCATGGCAAACATCATGTCCATATTGTCGCCAGGCATTCTTTCTATCATATCCTTATCGGCATTTGCCGCACCCATTTCTACGCCTATTTCCTTCATTGCGTCTGAAACGTAGTAATGCATATCGCCGGTGATCTTTCCCTTTACAAAATCTACCCCGGCGGCAAATGCGGCATCTTTCCAAATTTCGCCGGTTACAGATAAACTCATTTTCTCGGCAAGGCTGCCGCTCATCTGCCCGATTAGCTGTTCGTAGTTGAGCCAGAATGTCACATCATGCCCCTCTTTCTCCAGAGACACAAAGCGGCTGTTCCCGATAATAGAATTTTCTTTTGTGACCTTAAAAGCATTTTCCATTTCTGCCGAAATGGTTGTCATGTCAAGCTCTGATTGCCCTTGCCCCTTTGACTCTCCACCTGAAGAGGTGTTATAGTCCGGAACTGCTGGCAGCACATTAATTACAATAAGCAGATTTTTGTTCCAGCCTACATACATGTCTTTGCCCAGGCTTGCTTCCTTTATATCACCATGCTGTTGTATTGTTACTTTTGGAAAAACTGTTTTCAGATATGTTTCCCATTCTGCAGCATCAGATAGTGGTGCCAGGCCCGTGATCCGGTTGCCACCCTTGAATCTGTTATCGCTTTTCACATATACATAGAAAGTATTGGCAAAATCAAATCCGGCTTTCTCAATACCGCTTACGGCATCTTTTGCATTCTTCTCCGGAATCCGGGCCTGCATTTCTTTAAACAACTTGCTCCCGGTAATGACATTCCACGCAATTTTCTTGCTCAGCGAGCGCAGATTGATACCTGCAGCCACCACGGCATCCTTAGGTATGTACCGCGCATGATCTGGCATACTGTTGCAGGCACTTAAAAATACTGCCAGCAAAACAATAAATATGCGGCCGTAACCGGGAGTCTGTATTTTCATAAAAAGCTGTTTTGATTAGAACGGAAGGTCATCAATCGTTTCTGGCGAAGGATTGTAACTTGGTGCACTGTTGAAATTGTTATTACCGCCCGCATTGCCACTGTTGCTGTTATATGCAGGTACTGACGGCTGCTGGCCGCCTGCAGGTGCAGCGTTTGCGCTTTCTACCCTCCAGGCATCCAGATTAGTAATATAATTCACCTTGCCATCGCGCTCCCACCTGTTACCTTTTATGTTGAAACTCACTTTAACCTGGTCACCCTCGTTATACCTGTCAATGATGTCGCACTTATTCTGCACCAACTGCATTTTGGCAAAGTTGGTATATACATTTCCGTTAATCTCCTCAGCCAATTCAATTACGAATTCGCGCTTTTTGAATTTCTCACTTACTTGCTGTACGTCATACTTCGCGATCAGCTTCCCTGTTACTTCTAAGCTCATATTAATAATATTTGATTATAAAACAATAAATACAAAGATACAATGTTCGGGGATGGAAAATAATAAAAAAAGCGCTGTAAACAGCGCTTTTTTAAAGAAATAATCAGGGAGGCTAAAGGGGCTCGAACCCTCGACCCTCAGAACCACAATCTGATGCTCTAACCAACTGAGCTACAACCTCCGTGTAAAGTGGGCGACAAAGATATAAAAAATCTGTGAAAACAGAAGGCTATTTCTCTTCATTTTCAGAATCGCTCACAACATCGTTTTCCGATGGTGGGCCTATCACAATCACGATTTCACCCTTAGGAGGATGCTTTTCGTAATGAGCAGCCAGAGCGGCAAGTGTATTTTTATTAGTTTCTTCATAGATTTTAGTCAGCTCCCGGCAAACGGCCGCCTGCCTGTTGGGCCCGAGATATGCAGCCAGCTCATTCAGGGTTCTGACCAGTCTGTGCGGAGATTCGTACAAGATTACTGTACGCTCTTCTGCCGCCAGTTTTTTCAACATCGTTTGCCGGCCTTTTTTCAGCGGCAGGAAACCCTCAAAGCAGAAACTGCTGGCTGGCAACCCCGACTGCACCAGAGCCGGCACAAACGCAGTGGCACCCGGCAGGCATTCTACCCTAATATTGTTGCGTACACATTCCCTTACCAGCAAAAATCCCGGATCTGATATTCCAGGCGTACCGGCATCTGTGATAAGAGCAAATTTCTTACCTTCTAGTATCTGTGCAATAAGATGAGGAAGTATTTTATGCTCATTATGCTGATGGTAGGGTGTAAGTGGCTTTCTGATATTGTGGTGATTCAGCAATACCTGGCTTGAACGCGTATCCTCACAAAGTATTACATCAGCCGCACGCAGTACCTCTACAGCCCTGTAGGTCATATCTCCTAGGTTGCCTATGGGCGATGGTACCAGATATAAGCGCATAATAAACTGATTTTACAATGTGCCAATTTGAAAATTGGGCAATTCGGCAATTACCGGTATTAACGGCAATTTGATGACAGAAGGTTTTCTATCCGCCAATATGTGTTACCCTTCTGTTATCGTAAACTCAAACGATTCCATAACCTGATTAGCCAGCAATTTTTTGCAGGCCTCTGTGGCCTGGTTTTCCGCATGACTTTTGCTGGGCGCATCTATGGCCAGTGTTATATGCTTCCCTATACGAACATCCTGCAGATTGGTGAGCCCCAGATTGTGCAGACTGTTGTTAACCGCCTTACCCTGTGGATCCAAAAGTTCCTTGAGGGGCATAATATTGATGTGTGCTGTATACCTCATAAAAAATAAACTTAAAAAATTAAACGTTAAAAACCTTTCTCCTATAGCCTTTGTTAATGCTTTGGTTATTCCGCTGCAGCTTCAGGATATTTATGAATAACCGACAGCAATACATAAAGTATAAAAGCCAACGGAAACGCAGCATACCCTATCACAAAAAATCCCACAATCGCAACGGCAACAATCAGCAGCTGCGGCCACATCTGCCCCAGGCTCATCTTACCCGGCACCAGTTTCAGAAATTTAATTTTTGAAACCATGAGCCAGCAGAGTACAGCAATGAGTGCATATATCGCCCATTTGCTCTGAAATATGAAAGCAGCATAGTGAATAACCTTTGCCGGGCTGAACCACAAAATAAGCGGGAATGTAGCTACAAACAAACCCACAGCGGGTATAGGCATTCCAATAAAATATCCTTTCTGTGCATCAGACGTGATATTGAATTTGGCCAGCCTGAGTGCCCCAAAACACGCTATAAGAAAGGCTGGAGCCATACCCAGCATATTGATATCGAAAGCGTTTTTTTCACCGGTCAGAGCATCCCAAAGCAACTTAAAAAGAATAGCCGAGGGCGCTACACCAAAAGATACGATATCTGCCAGTGAGTCCAGGTCTTTACCAATAGGAGAAAAAACTTTCAATGCCCTTGCAGCCATGCCATCCAGCATATCGCACACTGCAGCAATAAAAATAAATAAACTGCCCAGGTACATTTGCTGTGCACCGTTTACCCATTGCCATGTAGGCAGCCCTGCATGCCCCACACTCATACTCAGGTACGGCTGGGCACTCAGTATATAAGCTGTGGCTATGCAACCGCACAACAGATTGGCAAGCGTAAGCAGGTTGGGCAAATGCTTCATTGGGTCAAAAGTAAGAAAAGAAAACAAACACTAAATCCTTAATGCTGTATTGCCTGATAATATAATCCCATGATGATTAATTTATTGAGATATGTTTATAAATCAGCCCAAATGACGAACAAAAATATGCAGCAACCATCACTACGACAGTAAATTATCTTCCCAATCTGCAACTACACTTTTAAAACAAAACAGGATGCACCGTGCATCCTGTCTCAATATTCAAATCAACTAATCAATTAATAAACCAACCTACCAATTACCTAATCCCCCTATTCAGGTGCTACAAGCCTAAAGCCATTGCCGTGTATGTTTACTATCTCTACACTGCTGTCTTCTTTCAGGTACTTGCGCAGCTTGGCTATGTACACATCCATACTACGGCCGTTGAAATAAGTATCACTGCCCCATATGCGCTTAAGTGCAGTTTCGCGTGGCAGCAGGTCGTTCTTGTATTCACACAGCATCAGCAGCAGTTCGTTCTCCTTGGGCGATAATGTACTTACATCGTTGCCATGTTTCAATGTACGCAGTTTGCTATTAAACTGGTAAGCACCTACTACAAATTCTATTTGTGCATGCTGCTTTTCCTGCAGTTCCTGATTGCGTTTCAGCACCGCTTTTATTTTAGACAAAAGCACATCGCTGTCAAACGGCTTGGTGATATAATCGTCAGCGCCAAGTTTATAACCCGTCAAAATGTCATCTTTCATGCTTTTGGCAGACAGAAAGAACAACGGCACATCCGGGTCTACATTTCTAATCTCTTCTGCCAGTGTAAAGCCATCCATATTGGGCATCATCACATCAAGCAGGCAGATATCAAAACGCTCACGGCGGAAAGCGGCAAGGCCCAGAATACCATCACGCGCAAGCTCTACAACGAAATCATTCAGTTCCAGGTAGTTCTTAAGCACCTGTCCGAAGTTGGTATCATCTTCTACCAACAATACTTTATTTTTCTGATTTTCCATATAATAGATTGTTCATCAAATATAATACCGCACCGCTGCAATGGCGTGAAAATATTTGTTAAAAGAAACGGGGACAGGTATACATTTTCTTAATACCTTGATTGTTGGGGTATCTGCCCTGATAAATCAGAGAGAACTCAAGAGCTCCGTAGCCATTGTTATATGGCGCCAGCGAAGACATGGTAAAATCGTAATTGGCCATGAACTGAATTGACCCTAGCTGTATGCCGGCTACACCAATTGCGGCATCTCCTATGCGGTCAAAAATGCCCAGTATAAGCTGCGTTGGCATATGGTTTTCATTCTCTCCCAGCTTGGTGCGGAACAGCGATCCAACCACCAGCTCTGATGCTGCATTCTGAGTGGCATAAAAAACAGAAGGGTTAATAATCAGCACAGGCCCTGTCTTCACCAGCACATCAAGTGTCGCCTCTGGCCTCATGTCCAGTGTGTTTTTTCCTCCTTTGTAAAACGTTTCTGTGGGCTTGTTGATGTTGGCAACGCCACCACCCAGTTTGATGTACAGATTTTCATTAGGGAATATAGCGAGGTTAACACCACCCCCAACCGTGTAATAATTTGTTTTAACAACGCCAGGCTGTTCTCCATTGGCAAAATGTGTATTAAAAGTCATTCCGTCCCATTGTGCATCGAAGGTCAGGTTATCAAAGTTCACACTGCGCTGCACATATGCACCGGAAAGGCCCACAGAAAGCATAGTATACTGGCTGAGCTGCAGATGGTATGCCAGGCTTGCCTGTAGCTGCAGCAGCGACAAATTGCCATCGCCAGCTTTGTCGCTGAACATAGCAAGGCCCACACCCAGCCACTTGCTTTTGTTGTCTTCATTTGTTTTCCTCAGCACTCTAAAATCTCCGAACGCCGAAAATGTATTGTAAGGCACCGGCACTGCCGACCATTGATTGCGGTAGTTAAGCCCTATCCTGAAATCGTCATCCGACATCAGTGCGGTATTGGCAGGGCTCAGCAACATGGGGGCATTGTAGTACTGGCTGAAATGCATACTCTGCCCGTACGCGCCTGCGGCCAGCAACAGGCACCCTATCGTCATCAGCTTAAAAATTCTGTCCATCACAATTATGTTTTACAGCCACGCCTTTTCAGGCACGGCCTTATCTTAATAAAGTAATATTCCCTTTCAACACCTTCGATGTGCCGTCAATAAATGTTGCATCCAGCACATAAGCATAGGCTTCAACAGGCTGTGGTTGCCCGTTGAACTTACCATCCCAGCCTATCTTCTGATCTTTGGTTTCAAACACCAGTTGCCCCCATCTGTTGTATATTTTAAGGTCCAGTGTTTTTATAGCCGCACACCTCACATAAAGCACATCGTTTTCCCCGTCGCCATTAGGGCTAAAGCCTGTAGGCAATCCCAGCAACGGCATCACATCAGCAGGTGCCTGCTTGCATACTGTTGACGGGCAATTGCTGGTGTTGTAAGCTGTAAGGCATACTTTGTAGGTTCCTGTTTTTTCATACTGGTGCACAGGGTCTTTCTCAGTGCCGGATGTATTGTCGCCAAAATCCCACAGGTACCTGTTGGCATTCGTGGAAAGGTTGGTGAATGTAGTAGGTACATTGGGCACTGGCGTGGTGGGTACATAAGAGAAATTGGCAACAGGTAAAGGCAGTATCTTGATCGTCTCTACCAAAGTATCACCGCCGTTGCAGGCACCGGGGTTTTGCGCAATTAAGGTTACTGTATAAGACCCTACCGCCTTGTATATGTGCGACGGATCAAGACTAGTGGACGATGTTCCGTCACCGAATGTCCATACCGTTGTGCTCACGTTGGTAAAATTGATCATTGGCGTAAATGGCGCCCCAAGGCAAAGCGAATCGGGTATTGTAAACCTCGCTGAGACATTCACATTGGCAAAATGAATGGTATGGGTCACTGTATCCGGCGATTTACAGGCTCCTGTATCCACCATCACCAGCATTACAGTATAATATCCTGTATCAGCATAGGTATGGTTAGGCGGCGTTGTGCCCACATAGGTAGTACCATCGCCCAGATACCAAGTATAGGTAGGGGTACCAATAAAATCGGTAGAGGTATTGGTAAACGAAGCTATGTAGGGATTACAGCTGTCTATTAGTTTTGTGGTGAAGTCAGGCGTTATCTTTCCAGTGTCTACCAATATTGTTAGACGGAACGTATCAACTGTTTTGAAACAGGCATTTGAGTTGGCTGAAGACAATGAAACAGTATATACCCCTGCTGCTGTAAAAGTGTGTGAAGCCGCAAAAGTTGTAACAATTGGGCTGCCATCGCCAAAGTCCCATACATAAGTAAGGCCGTTGGTCGAAAGGTTTGAAAAGTTAACAGTAAGCGGCGCACAGCCCGAAGTGCTGGGGCTTGCCACTACATTACAAATTACCGGGCCGATATTGAACGCAATTTTAAGGCCGGCTTCATTACAATTAACACTTGTTAGAGTAGTAGACCATGCACTGTCGGTAGTTGGGAAAGGTGGTGTACTGGGACCTCCGCAATTGGCACATATCGCCTGGTATACTATTCCTTTTTTGTCAAATCTGCTCGTACCTCCATCCACATGCTCGCCAGTAGAGCCAGGGGCATTTCTGCCATAAAAAGTTGCATACCGGAGCGTAGCCAGGCCTGTACCGAAAACTATAAAATAAAAATCATAGCCATCTGTAGTCAGTAAATGTCCATCTGGTGTGGTTGGCATTCCCGTTGTTAATCCGGTATGGGCCAGGCCGGGCACACCCATAATATTGCCTCCCCATCCCGAGATATACACATTATCACAGGTGTCTACAAGAAAGGCAACAGGAGAAATATTCGTGTGCGTAGGGTCACCGGAACCATATACCGTTGAGATCAGGTCATTGGTAAGGTTACTATCCATTTTCATTACAAACTGGCAGGAATTTGGATTAGTGTACACTCCCGCAGTAACTGGGAACGCTCCACCCATTGACTGCCCCATCACATACACATTACCTGAATCATCTACCTGAATTCCGTATACCTGATCATAGTTGATGGTGCCTACGTAGGTACCTCGCTGCACATTGTAGGGCGGGCTGTTTTTTATCTTCAGCACAAAGCCATCTGCCGAATCACCCTGATAGGTTGAGTGCCACGTTCCCGGCGTAACAGGAAAATTCGTACTGCTGGTTCCACCTGCCACATAGAAAGAAGTTTGCGACTTGTTAAATGCAAGCACATATGCCGCGTCGTCTCCATTCCCTCCCAGAAAACTGCTGTAGGTAAGGGTGGTAAGGTTAGGATCCATTTTAAATACTACCCCTTCCTGTAGCCCGCCTCCATAAACAGTGGAAATAGCACCTGGTGTAGTAGGGAAATTCGCAGAAGAAGTGTTGTCGGCAACATAAACATTGCCCAGATTATCTATCTGCACTTCGCTGCGCGCATCATCACCATAGTTGTATTTCAGGTGCCCGTATCCCACCTCTGTTGAATCAAAATTCACTCCATCATCACCCGTACCACCAATATAAGTGGAGCCTATCAATGCTGTCCCAGTTGCATTCATTTTGGTTACGATAATATCCCAGCCACCGGCATTAGTAGTTCGGTAAGCACCCGGTGTAACCGGAAAATCATGAGATTTGGTTCTGCCTACAATAATCAGGTTATCAGATGGGTCGACAATTAGGCTGTGCGGGCGCTCATTGTTTTGTCCGCCGAGGTAGGTTGCCCATATACGCGAGGTTCCGCTGGGATTCAGTTTAATCAGGCCTATGTCAGCTCCATATTCTATAGCATCGTTTCCCTGGCCTCCGGCAAAAACGCTCTGGTATGCGCCGGGGCTAACCGGGAACGCTCCACCCGGGCCGCCTAAAGATGTTGATATCGCATTTACCAAACCTCCTAAGTACATATCGCCTGCGTTGTCGTAGGTTGCAGTAAAGCCCCAATTATCAGCGGTCGAGCCGGTAAACGAACACCAGAACACGATAGGGTCAATCACTAGTATTTTCGAGTGGTCGTAATCATCAGGAAAATCAAAAGTCACTTTATTGTTCTTCAAATGATAGTCACACTTTACCACAACTTTTTCATCGTTGATGTACTGGAATGCATAAGGTTTCAGTTCCATCACCTTGCCCACGGAAGTATATATTTCCAGGTCGCCGTTCTTGATCTTCATTTTCTCAGGGCCGTCAAAATTCATTTTCACCTGACTGGCATCTGCACCAGGCTGCACAAAAAATTCATACTCAAAAGATTGCCCGGTGGTATTGATATGCATACTGATACCCTTGTACAGATTGTTATAGTTTATGCCAAGGCAGGGATGGATACCTGATTTCCACTTAGACGGGTTATTGCCCAGATAGTAATTGTAATAGTTTGTTTGCCTTCTGAGACCTTCTATCTCCGGCGCAGTAGCACCTTCAAACGTAACTTTATATACATGAAATTTCATAGTTGGCTTTTTTGTAAGCCGCCCCGTATGAAATGAATCAATTTTATTTTTGTTTTCCGCATCGCAAAGTATATACCTGAGCCCATCATTTTCAAGATGCACTTCTCCACCGGGTGTGGTTGCTTTATATTTTATCCAGTCTCCCCATTGTCCCTTATTCTCAATAAATTCAATTGGCGACTGAGAGTAGCCCCGCCCGATTGCAAACACCAGTATGCAACTAAGCAATATATAGCGAAGTTTCATTATAATATTATAGTTATGCTAGTAAATTTAAGCTTTTCTTTAATAATAGACAGGTAAATTCGAAAAAAAGTGTGCCAATTACTAAAAAATAAGGCAGAGATGCCAATGAGGGGGAAAGAAGGAGCCCCAAGCAGGTAAAAAAGTTTTAACAGGAATATCAGTTTACCATCTTATCAGCACAGCAGCTGCTGGCAAAAGCATCTGGTTTGGCCTTGAACGCATAGCCCATGCCCAGAATGTACCCCATAGCTTCACGCAGCGCTTCATTGCTTTTAAACTGCGGATTGGTGTTGATGTCGGCATGCACCTCCATGTCTACTTCATACTTACTTAAAAGGTCGCAGAGCTCAAAAGCTATTTCTATACTTCTGGCTACCTCTACCAGCATCCGCTCTTTAATTGAGTATGGTTTTGTTGTCCTCTCATTACTGATAAACATAAAACCACCCCTTTTCTCCCGCAGAAAAACAATAACTGTGGCAAACTCAGTATCGCCACCACGTACCTGCGAATCAGTACCAATGCATACTTTTAGCTTGTACCCCGCATTTTTCTCTCTGATAATCGCGTCCTCCACTGCCGATTTTACAGGCACCTTAATGGGTTCCCCGCTGAATTTGTGCCATAACATATTTCGTAATATTTTGGTTACTTAAAGATAGGCACAATTGTAATACCAAATTATTATGCCTGAATTAAATTAATATGATATGCACATGTTCTGCACATTTGCTTAAATACCCTAATCCGGCAGAATGGTTTTATGCCAATGCCTTGCCGCCGGCCATTTGTACTTCCCCTTACCCGGGGCATACCCGTTTCTCTATTAATCTCTATTTTTAAACCCCAAATCTTTTCTATGCGGATATTTTTATTTGCGCTGGCATGCCAGGTACTTGCTGCTTCAGCTTCATTCGCCCAGCTGCACGATAATGACTACCGGAATTCCAGCAACAGGCTCTACTGGAAAAACCGTATGCCCGATGCAGCCTACTGGCAGCAGGATGTGCACTACAAAATAAACGCCACCATACACGAGGAAGACAACAGGATTGAAGCAACCGAGGAACTCACTTACTGGAATAACTCTCCGGATACGCTCACTTATGTGTACTTCCATCTCTACCAGAATGCTTTCATCAGGGGCTCTTACCTGCACCAGCTGGAAAAAACAAATAAGGTAAAAACCCGCATGGGCAAAAATGAAGCCGCAGGCCTGGGCATCACTACCGGCAACATAACAGTTGATGGAAAAAGCTGCAATGTCGTGCTGGACAATACAATAATGAAGGTGGCATTGCCATCGCCTTTGCTTCCAGGCAGCAGATTAACGATTAAGATGGATTTCAGTACCTACTGGGATAAGGGTGATACCCGCCGGCGCATGAAGATGTATGATGCATGGGGCTTTATGCACTACAATGGCTGCCAGTGGTTTCCTAAGATCTGTGTGTATGACCGCATGCATGGCTGGGATACTTACCAGCACCTGAACAAGGAGTTCTATGGCGACTACGGCCTGTACGATGTCACGCTCGACTTTCCATCCAACTATATTGTGGAAGCCACAGGTGTGCTGCAAAACAGGAATGAAGTGCTATCCGAAGGCCTCAGAAGCAAACTGGACATAAAAAACTTTGCGAACAAAAAATGGAACGAAGCTCCGTCTGTTATTATCCCATATGAAAAAGGGAAGCGCAAGCAATGGCATTTTATTGGTAACAATGTGCACGACTTTGCGTTCACAGCAGACCCCTCTTACCGTATAGGCACAGCATACTGGAACGATGTTGAGTGCGTGGCTCTTGTGCAGGAGCCGCATGCAGCCGGCTGGCAGACTGCAGCTGATTATGTTACCCGGATTATTAAAACTTTCTCTGAAGACATAGGCCGGTACTGCTACCCTAAAATAGTAGCTGCAGATGCTCAGGATGGCATGGAATACCCCATGCTTACGCTCGATGGCGGCTCTGAGCCCGGCTTCCATGGCTTGTTTGTACACGAGATAGGGCACAACTGGTTTTATGGGCAGGTGGGCAGCAACGAAACATATCGCGCCGCTATGGACGAGGGCTTTACGCAGTTCCTTACAGCATGGGGGCTGCGCCGCATTGATGGTGAAAACATGATTGGCGGTACTCCCAAGTCAAAATATAGAAGGCTGTTTGCTGAGCCTGCCAATACGCTCGACCGCAATGTACTTACCCGCTACACCTACGAAGCGCTGAACGGTGCCGAACAAACACTCAACACTCATTCTGATGATTTCAACAATGCGCTCAACCATGGTGGTGGCTACGGACAGGTATATTTCAAAACAGCCACCATGCTGTATAATCTGCAGTATGTGTTGGGCGATTCGTTGTTTCAGGCTGCACTGCATCATTACTTCGAACAATGGAAATTTGCGCATCCCTATTTCGAAGATTTCCGAGCGTCTGTTATTCAGTTTACCCATGTTGACCTTTCCTGGTTCTTTGATGAGTGGTTTGAAACCGCCAAAACGCTCGACTATGGCATATGCGGTATGAAGCGCATTCCGGGTACCGACAGCTTTGCGATTAAGTTCCACCGCAGCAGCGATATGCAGATGCCCATTGACTTTACTGTTACAGCTAAAGACGGAGCAAAGCACAATTTTTATATCCCCAACACATGGTTCAGTAAGCAAACTAATGCAATACAATTGCCCAAATGGTATGGATGGGGCAGCCTGGGCAGGAACTACACTGCACATGTGCAGATACCATCGGGCATCAGCAACGTACAGATAGATCCTACCTACCGCCTTGCCGACAAAGACATGGTAGATAACTATAAGAAAAAAGGATTCAGCCTGAATCCAAGAGGGATCAAAATAGAATTTGACGGCGGCCTCAACCCTCAGCTCGACAGACAGAACTACCGCTTGTACGTGCGCCCTGACCTTTGGTGGAACCCTGTAGACGGCGTTAAAGCAGGTATTCATTTTGAAGGCGATTACCTGGCTACACTCAACAGAATAGATGCAACAATCTGGTGGAACACACATGTGCTGCAGGGCAGCAAATATATGGCCGTGGGCAACGAAGGCTGGTACGATCGTTACTCACCGGTTGATTATTCGCTGAATTACACTTCACCCATTACCCGTAATATGCCCAAACTGCAAATGCATGTCAACAGCAGATACCTTGACGGGCTTTGGTTCCACAAAGCCGGGCTGAACTGGCTAATCAGCGACAGGAATACAATCAACCTATCAGCACAAACCATGTGGCGCCAGAATGCAGCAGCGCTTGACTACCTGACCGACAGAAACGACTGGAGCAGTGATGACAGGCAAAAGAATACGTCACTCAATCTGGCATGGACACACCGTTACAACTATATGAATGGCGCAGGCAGTTACACATTCAGTTTCAGAACTCCTTTCCTGAATAGCAAGAACGGTTCTTATGATTATTCCTACGCACAGCTTGAGTCGATAAACACGAACTATCTGGGCAAACTGGAAATACGCACCAGGCTTATTGGTCGTTATGGCACAGGCAAAGCTCTTCCTTACGAAAGCGCACTCTATCTGGCAGGCGCAAGCCCCGAAGAACAGATGGAAAACAAATTTACCCGCAGCAATGGATTCATACCCAACGACTGGCAGGATATTTCCCAATACGATCTCTCACATTTCCAGCAGGGCGGCGGGCTGAACCTCAGGGGATACGCTGGCTACTATGCACCAGATGAGAGATTAGGAGCAAGCTATGTGGGTTACAAAGGCAGGAGCGGTGCCGCAGCCAATGTGGAAATAGATTTCAGTAACTGGATGCCCTGGCACCCCAGGTTGCTGCGCAACTGGCTCCATGCCAATATTTATGCTTTTGGCGATGCCGGAGTTATGGAACTCAGCAAATACTCCATCCACAACTACTATACCATTTATCCAGCCGATGGATATTGGAGTAACATACACGTTGATGCCGGGCTGGGTACTGCTATTACTATTAAAAACTGGGGAGTATTTGAAAAAGCCCGGCCCCTTACTATCAGGTTTGATATACCTGTGTTTCTCAACAGGCCACCGTTCAACAACAACCAATATGCCACGTTCAGATACGTGATTGGAGTAAACAGGGCTTTCTGACCAGAAAAAATAAAATGAGAACGATGATGAGTTCGGCTGAAATTTGATGCCTGGCCACCGAACCTACGAATGAATCGTAGGCCAGTGGGTCCAGGGGACATCAGCTTCTTTTATGTGGAAAATGCAGGAATCTCACTTTTGTATGTACAAATATAGTAAACGTAAGTGTCCGGCAATCACATACGTCGATAAAAAATTATCAACACCCCCCTTATTAAAAATTAGACTAACCTATATTTAGTTATTGTATTAGGCTAAATGTGTTACTAATTTAAACAGACAGGATATTCGCAGAATAATTGCTATCCTTTAGGCGTTACTAACTGAAGTTAGCTGCCAAACAGCTGTATGTTTTTGTCTTTGTTTATCCCGAACTTAGCAAATTACTCGCAAATCTGCTTTTCGGCATGGAGGTAAACGCTGTTGGCATTGTTTTTAGTAAATGTGTCCTATGTACAAAACAAAGTCTATATGAAAATATTTTTTTCTGGGTTGTTGGTTGCTGCGGTAACGGTTTGTTTCATACAGGGCTGCAAGAAAAAAGAAGAATTGCCCCTTTATATGCAACACATGGAAGGTGAACGGCAATGGCGGGCAACAGAGCGCGATATTTATGCCACCGGTAGCCTGATAGATACTACCTGGTACAGTACCATGCCTATAAATATAACTGTGATTAACAGTACTACCATTACTACTTCAGTTGCAGACACAACCGGCCATCCCTACTACCTCACAGGCATACTGCATTTTATTGATGTTGATCAGAACAGCAGCACCATTACCTTTGCCAATACCGTTACTGATATTGAACACGGGCTGCTTGATACGGTAGTGTACTACTACAACGACAACTATTATACAGAACACCAGATGAGCATTGGTGCTCAGCGCAAAGTGGAGATTTGGCTGCACTCTCAGTAAAGTGATATGGTCGAGCCGGTGCCTATTTCAGCACGGGTCATTTGCTCAGTATCCTTATTTCCACCCTTCTGTTCTTCTGTTTGTCCGCTTCTGTAATTTCGTTTCTTACTATCGGATTGCGGTTGCCGAGGCCTTCGTATTTGAGCCTGCCTTTGTCTATTCCCTTCTCCACCAGGTAATTGTATATTGCTTCTGCCCTGCATTCAGAGAGGTTTCTTCCTTTATACCTGCTGTCGGTGCCTTCGGTGGGGCCCATACAGCACACATGCCCTTCTATTTGTATCTTTAATGACGGGTTCTCTGTCAGTATTTTTAGCAGGTTGCGCAGGTCCGGCTCTGATTTGTCCAGAAGTACCGGCTGGTTCAGCTTGAAAAAAATGTTGTGCAGCGCAAACGTCTGGTTCACCCTCAGCCGCTTCACATCTACTGTACCGTTTGCTTCATCTGCCTGCCTCGCCTTTTCCATCTCCGCCCGGTCTATTATTATCTGCACCTTTCTGTCTGGTGCATAGCCCTCCTTTCCTTTAACGTTTGCCCGGTCTATTTTGCCTTTACCAAGGCATAGTTTAATATCTTCTTCTTTAAACCCTGCCTTCACCAGGTATTCCCGCACATTTCGGGCACGCACCATAGACAGCGTGTCATTGTAGCCGCTGCCACCCACAAAATCGGCATAGCCCAGCACAGTCAGTTTATCGCCGTGCAGTAGTGTATCTTTGGATATCAGCCTGTCCAGGTACGCTTCTGATTCTTTGCTCAGTTTTGAAATATTCAGCGGGAAAAATACTTCAAAGGTGTCCGTGCCCTGGCTGCGCCCGGCAACAGAAAATAAAACGAGACAGATAATGATCGCGGCGTTTTTCATCAGATTCAAGTTATTATTTGCTCAATATTCTTATTTCAACACGCCGGTTTTTCCGCCTGTCGTCTTCTGTCACTTCGTCTTTAACCACAGGATTATTATTGCCCAGGCCAATAGTTTTCATCCTATCAGTATCTATGCCGTTTTTTGCTAGAAAATTATAAATTGCCCTTGCCCGGTATCCCGAAAGGTAACCATCTTTGTAATGGGAATCTAACCCTTCCTGATGCCCCAGGCAGCATACATGGCCTTCTATTCTAATTGTCACTTTTGGGTTCTCTCTCATAAAACCAAGAAGAACAGCCAGGTCCGGGCTTGATTCCGGCAGCAGAAAGTCCATGCCTGGTTCGAAAAAAAGATTATTCAACGCAAAAGCCTGATTGACCTTGAGCTTGTTGATGTCAATTTTTGCGTTGGGATTTACAGCTGGTGGTGGGGCAGCTGGTGGTGTATGGACAATTACTATCTGCACTTTTCTGTCTGCAGCACATCCATTCTTCTCTGCAATATTTTTCCGGCCTATTTTCCCTTTGCCCACGCACAACGATATATCCTCTTTATCAAAACCGTATTTTACAAGATAGTTACGCACAGCATTTGCCCGCATAAAAGACAGGCTATCATTGTGCTTATTGCCACCTACATAATCGGCATAACCGAGTACCATCAGTTTATTGCCATGTATCAGAGTATCATTAAAAATAAGGAGGTCTATGTAGCCTTCTGCTTCCTTACTAATCTTTGCAGAATTGAAAGGAAAATACACTTCAAAGGTATCCTTGCTTTGGCTATAAACAGAACTTGAAAAGCTGTTTACGAGCAATAGAAACACTAATCTTTTCATTAAATACCATTTGAGCAGTACTTAACGAAGATACTCTAATTGTTCGCAATATTAATATCCCCTGCCGTCCTGCTTCTCCATGTACTTCATAAAAGCACGGTTGGCTACTCTGTTTCCGCCTTTTGTTGGGTAATTGCCGGTAAAATACCAGTCGCCCTGGTTATGCGGGCACGCTTCATGCAGCCCTTCTATTGACTGGTATATTACATCCACTTCAGCCGTTACATCTTTATGCCTGAGCATCCCGGCTATTTTCTTACTGATCTGATCTGGTGTGAACGGACTATAAACACCTTTCACAAAATTTTCTTCATCCAGCCTTCCGCTAGCTTCCGCTTCCTTGCATTGTGCATAAATTTCATACAGCCTTTGCTCGTTGCCCTGCTCTGTGTACAGTGCCACTGCCGCCTGAAAAGCTATGAAATCACCCATCCGGCTCATATCTATGCCATAGCAGTCGGGATAACGTATCTGTGGGGCAGATGACACTATGATAATACGCTTGGGTCCCAGCCTGTCAAGCATTTTGATAATGCTCTCCTTCAACGTAGTTCCCCTAACTATAGAATCATCTATAATCACCAGCGTATCTACACCTTTCTCCACCGTTCCGTATGTGATATCGTAAACATGCTGCACCATTTCATTTCTCGACGAATCTTCAGTTATGAAGGTGCGCATTTTTGCGTCTTTAATCGCAATCTTCTCAATTCTTACCCTGCGCCCTATCAATTCGCGCATTTCCTCTTCGGGCATATCCGGCTTTGCCAGTATCCGCTCTATCTTAATTTCCTTCAGGTAATCTTCAAGCCCTTTAATCAGGCCATAAAAAGCTATCTCAGCCGTGTTAGGTATAAAGGAAACTATTGTATGTTTCAGGTGATTGTCCAGCGCCTTAAGTACAGTGCCTGCAAGGTTCCTGCCCAGATCCATACGTTCCCTGTATATATCCGGATCACTGCCCCTGCTGAAATAGATACGCTCAAAACTGCAAGCCGTATGCTGCTTTGGCGGAAGTATCTCTGTGTTCTTAAACGTTCCGTTCGATGATACAATTATCGCATGCCCAGGTTCCAGTTTCAGTACGTCCTTCTGCTTCAGGTTGAAGGTGGTCATCAGTGCTGCTCGCTCAGATGCGGCTGCTACTACCTCATCATCATGGTAGTAATAGCAGGGCCTTATACCATTGGCATCACGCATCACAAAGCTGTCACCATTGCCTATCAGCCCGCAGAATACAAATCCTCCGTCGAAGTGAGCGGCCGCCTGCTTCAGTATTCCTTCTATATTCAGTTGTGCCGGGTTGGTATCATCTGCCAGGCACAGGTAATAGTGTATGGTCTCAATCATTGCACCCAGGTCGCTTTCCCTAAGTGTACTGTTGGGATGCTGGCCCAGCATATCAAACAACTCATCTGTGTTTACCAGATTAAAGTTGCCCGCCATGGTTAGGTTTCTGGTCGGGTTGATATGCGGTTTCAAAAACGGGTGGCAGAACTCAACATTGTTTTTGCCCTGTGTGCCATACCGAAGGTGCCCCATAAGCACTTCGCCCACAAACCGCATGTAGCCCTTCATTAAACCGGGATGCTGCAATATACCCGGGTACATTTTATCCAGCTCAGTTACCTCCTGATTGATATTCTGAAATATCTGCGAGATAGCCTGTGCGCCGCTTACCCTCAGGCGGTGCATAAACTGATGCCCCGGTTCTGTGTTAAGCTTAACGGTTGCTATGCCTGCTCCATCCTGGCCACGGTTATGCTGCTTTTCCATAAGCAGGTATAATTTGTTGAGCCCAAAGAAGGCAGTACCGTATTTTTGCTGGTAGTATGAAAGTGGTTTGAGCAGCCTTATATAAGCCAGGCCGCATTCGTGCTGTATTGCGTCAGACATCTGGAGGCAAAGATAGGGCGATTGCCTGATAAGTAAAAAAAATGATAGGTTATTCTGAATTGCCCATAATGTAAAAGTATAGCAGGCTTGTACCTATCTCACCGAAAGTATTTTGTTCACACCTCCTTCTTCCTTTCCTTTATCAGATGGATGGCTTGCCAGTGTGTTGATCATTAAAAGTAGGCCAATGAAAAATATACATACCGCCGAAAACTTCTGGATATAGCCGATTCGTGTTGGAGTGAGCATTTTTTTCAGCCTGCCCGCCAGAAACACCTTTAGAAAATCAATTCCTAATATGATAAACAGCGCAATCCCGAATAATACGGCCCTGTATATTGCCGGCTTGCTGGCAATAATATTTACCGCACCCAGCCACGTTACTATCACTCCCGGGTTTAGTGTATTCACCAGAAATCCCCCCAGCCAGATCTTGAAAAAGCCGGTTCCGGATACTTGTTCTGAGCCCGGCTCGCCACCTTGGGCTGTTTGTTTTTTAAAAAAACCAGCCAGCCCCATCGTCATCAGTGCTATTGCACCGCCTATGCCTATAATCCGATGGTATGGTGTGAGTTGTTGTAGCAGGGATGCTGCTGCATTTGCCAGGGCCACATAAATAATATCGCTGGCTGATACGCCCAATACAAATGCCAGGCCTGCTGTATAACTATATTTTAAGCTGTACCTGAATATTACAAATATAGTAGGCCCTACCGATATAGCCATAAACAGCCCCACCAGTATTCCCTTTATAGCTGCATCTGTAAAATTCATAATCTATTTGACCGTTACACACAAACATACGCCAATGCGTGTTATTGAACCGTAAAATAAACACGGTATCATAATTGAATCCTACAGCTCCTATATCGCCCTATAATTATTAACAATTTGGGTTTCGCCCTATCCACTTATATTTGCAGTCCTTATTAAACAACGCTTATAAAATATTTAAAAATATGAATTTCCCTCGTCAGACAAATTTCTATAAAGGAAAAGTACGTGATGTTTATACAATAGCTGATAAGTACCTGCTGATGGTTGTCAGTGACCGTATTTCGGCTTTTGATGTGGTTTTGCCAAAGCCTATACCATACAAGGGACAGGTGCTCAATCAGATTGCAGCGCAGTTTCTTAATGCCACAAAGGATATAGTCCCCAATTGGATGCTGTCAGTACCCTTGCCTAATGCAACAATTGGTTACAAATGCGAAACCTACCCGATTGAAATGGTGGTAAGAGGCAACCTCACTGGCCATGCATGGCGTACCTACAAATCAGGCAAGCGCGTACTCTGCGGAGTTGCGTTGCCCGATGGCATTAAAGAAAATGACTTTTTTGCAAAACCCATTATTACCCCTACTACAAAAGCACACGAAGGCCACGACGAAGACATTTCGCGTGATGAAATCATCAACAGCGGCCTGGTTTCAAAAGCTGAATATGAACAGCTGGAAAAATATACGCTTGCCCTATTTGAAAGAGGCCGGGAAATGGCTAAGGAAAGAGGATTGATTCTCGTTGATACAAAGTATGAATTTGGCCGTATCGGCGACACCATATACCTGATCGATGAGATTCACACACCCGATTCCTCCCGCTATTTCTATATGGAAGGCTATGAAGATCGTCAGAAAAAAGGCGAACAGCAGCGCCAGCTGTCAAAAGAGTTTGTTCGTGAATGGCTGATGGAAAACGGTTTTCAGGGCAAAGAAGGACAAACAGTGCCGGAAATGACAGAAGAAGTAGTGGGTCAGATTTCAGAGCGGTATATAGAACTGTTTGAAGTCGTTACCGGAAAAACATTTATTAAACACGATGTAAACCACGCCGAAGAAGAAAGAAAACTGACGGAAGCACTAAACGGGCTGGTATAGGAATAGCTGTTTTTACTGTAGTAAAACAGGTACGTACATACTTAGCAAAACAGTTCCGGGAACAATTTACCTATCATTCAGGGCCGGCATTCTGATTATCCGGGGAATGGATGTAGTGCTTGCAGGTATCTGAAAAGCTTTAAACAAGAATAATTAATATGGCAGAAACATCAAAACCACGTATCATCCGCTCCCCTCGCGGCAACCAGCTTACCTGCAAGAACTGGGTAACTGAAGCCGCTTACCGTATGATTCAGAACAATCTGGACCCGGAAGTGGCAGAGCGGCCTGAAGACCTTGTAGTATATGGCGGCATTGGCAAAGCTGCCCGCAACTGGGAGAGTTTTGATAAAATTCTTGAGTGCCTCAGAAACCTCAGCGAAGATGAAACCCTGCTGGTGCAGTCTGGCAAGCCTGTTGGTGTGCTGCGGTCTCATAAAAATGCGCCAAGGGTGCTTATTGCCAATTCTAACCTCGTTGGGCGCTGGGCTACCTGGGAACACTTCAGGGAGCTCGAAGCCAAAGGATTGATGATGTACGGACAAATGACTGCCGGCAGCTGGATATATATTGGATCACAAGGCATCGTTCAGGGCACTTACGAGACCTACCTCTCTTTGGCCGACATTCATTATAACGGCACACTGAAGGGCACTTTAAATGTAACTGCCGGACTGGGCGGCATGGGCGGTGCTCAGCCATTGGCTATTACAATGAACGAGGGAGTTTGCCTGGCTGCAGAAATGGAGGAATGGCGCATTAAGAAACGTATTGAAACAAGATACCTCGATAAGTGGACCTCTGATATTGACGAGAGCATTGAATGGGCGCTGGATGCCAAAACTAAAGGCGAGCGTATCTCCATTGGTGTATGCTGCAATGTAGTAGACTTACTGCAGAGGCTTATCGACAGGAATATCACACCTGACACCCTTACCGATCAGACATCCGCTCACGACGAACTGATAGGTTATTTCCCGGAAGGATTAAGTGTAGCTGATGCAAACGCCCTGCGCACCAGCGATCCTGAACAATATAAAAACCGCTCTCTGGACACCATGGCACGCCACGTGCGCCAGATGCTGGAACTGCAGAATCGAGGAGCAATTACCTTTGATTATGGCAATAATCTGCGCGGCCAGGCACACGACAAACGCGGAGTAACCAATGCATTTGACTTTCCGGGCTTTGTACCTGCCTACATTCGCCCTTTATTTTGCGAGGGCAAAGGCCCTTTCCGTTGGGTAGCGCTCAGTGGTGATCCTGAGGATATCTATACTACAGACAATGCTCTGAAAGAACTGTTCCCTGACAATAAAGGTTTGCACCGCTGGCTCGATATGGCACGCGAGCGCATTGCTTTCCAGGGATTGCCGGCACGTATTTGCTGGCTTGGAATGGGCGATCGTGAAAAAGCGGGATTGCTCTTTAACGAACTCGTAAGGACAGGAAAGGTTAAAGCACCAATCGTTATCGGGCGCGACCACCTCGATACAGGATCTGTTGCATCTCCAAACCGCGAAACAGAAGCCATGAAGGACGGCAGCGATGCCGTTGCGGACTGGCCAATTCTCAATGCATTGATCAACACTGCCGGCGGAGCCAGTTGGGTATCTTTCCATCATGGCGGTGGTGTGGGTATGGGCTATTCACTTCATGCAGGTATGGTAATCGTTGCAGACGGCACTCAGGATGCTGAAGAAAGGCTGAAACGCGTATTGTTCAATGACCCG
>OMJB01000034.1 GCA_900299255.1 Sphingobacteriales bacterium | reverse complement strand
GCATCACCGCCCGTTAAGATGGCGTTAAAATCAGGGTATTGGCCGGCATATTCACGAATCATTCCGTCAATTTCGGCAGCCATGCCAAAGATGGCTCCGCTTCTCATGCAGGTTTCAGTATCATATCCTAGCAGCATCAGGTCGCCGTTGGCACTTACTTCGGGCAGTTTGTCCGTAAAAGTGTTCATAGCCTTCAGTCGCATTTCCATACCCGGTGATATAGCACCTCCTCTGAACGTTTTGTTTTTCTGTACCAGATTGTAAGTAACACAGGTGCCAGCACAAATCACCAGATTGTTTTTATCAGGGTAAAGTAGATGTGCTGCTGTAACAGCAGCCAGTCTGTCTGGTCCCAGCGTCTCAGGCGATAGGTACGCATTGTTGATTGGTGTGCGCGTGGAGCCATCCATTACTATCGCTGTCTTGATCTTTGATTTAACCAGTTGTTCCACTTCAGAGTCGTGATGTACCACTGAGCAAATAATTGCTTTAACAGGCTGGTGGGTTTCCATCAGCTGCCCTACTTTATCAAGCGCCTGTTCGGCTGCAAAACTCTCCTGCTTTAGCAGTGTGTCATTATCAAAAATTGCGGCCTTTACTGAAGTATTGCCCCAGTCAATGCATAGATTTATGGACATCGTTATAATTTTTCGTGTAAGGATGCCAAATTAATAAAAATCCCTTCCATTCCTGCAACAAATTTTTTCTTTTGTTTGTATAGGTAAGATTGATAATAAATCACTATTTCAGGTATGGCGGCTGAAGGTATTTCTGTATTAATTTTCTATCTTTTCAGGTCAACGTATTTTCAGGCTACCTTTGTAAAAAAGCAAAACAATGATCGCATTTTTAGGCATGGGGCATCTGGGCTCCAATTTCGTAAAGGCATTGCTCAGAAACGGTAATAGGGTGCAGGTATGGAACAAAACTGCTTCTAAAGCAAAAGCACTTGAAGAGGCAGGAGCTATAGCTTTTGATGATGTAAAAGATGCTGTAAAAGGTGCTGACAGAATTCACCTTACCTTAAAAGACGATGCCTCGGTAGATGAAGTGCTGGAAGCAGCCTCGGCATCTTTTGTGCCAGGTACCATGATCATTGACCATACTACCACTACCGCCGAAGGTGCGGCCATGCGGACGGAGCTGTGGAAGAGCAGGGGCTATACTTACCTCCATGCGCCAGTATTCATGGGGCCTATTAATGCGCTTGAATGTACGGGTACAATGCTTGTATCAGGCGATCAGGCGGTTATTGCTGGCATTGAGCCGGAGCTGGCAAAGATGACAAATGTGGTTATCAATTTTGGCACAAAAAACAATACTGCGGCCGGTATGAAGCTGATAGGCAATCTGTTTTTAATTGCTATGACCGCAGGTGTTGCAGACTCGCTTTCTCTCGCTAAGGGGTTTGGTATAAGTACGGATGATGTTGCCACATTGTTTAACTCATGGAACCCTGGTGCCATGCTCCCTGCCCGCCTTAAAAAAATCACTTCAAAAACCTTTGACCAGCCAACCTGGGAACTTGCCATGGCACGCAAAGATGCAGGGCTGATGATGGCTGAAGCCAACCGAACCGGTGTGCCACTTGTAGTAATACCACCAGTTGCAGATAATATGAACAGCTGGATAGCTAAAGGCCACGGAACAGACGACTGGACTGTGATAGCAAAAGACACTGTGGTGTAACCTAATTACAGATACCACTCTTTTATCACCTTCATGTGGTGCATCATGTGGCCTACAATAATGTAGCCGAGTGCACGTGCAGTAATTGGTGAGCTTACTCCGTTTGCCTTGAATGCCATTTGTTTCTCAGTGAGCGTTTCGAAAAGTTTTTCGGTGGCATTTCTTACAGCTTTGAATTCTTCAACCAAATCGCGGAAGCGGCGGCCGTCTACTGCAGCAGACTTTACATACAGGTGGTCGTCCATAGGCTGAAGTGCTGTTTTTTTATCGCCACGGGCAGCTACCAATGCACGGTAACTAAATACACGCTCTGCATCAATTAGGTGAATCAGCATTTCTTTGATATTCCACTTGTCTTCTTCGTAGCGGTAGTTGTGTTTTTCAACCGGAATGCTTTCAAAGAACTGAACAGCATCTCTTGTGTTTTTGTATAACAGGTCCATAATATCCCCGTTGGGAACCATGGCAATGTAGTTCTTGAAGTATGGGTTGAATTCACCTTTCTTTGGCCGTACCATAATCTGTTGTTTTGATTGCTATATCTAAAGTACAAAAAAAATAAATGCCGGTTACCCGGCATTTAAAATTTTAGCTGCGACTTAAAAAGAAGCGGCTGTGCAATAATGACTGTTGCTACATGCTGATTACTTAACAAGCGATGCACCCTCAATGAGCACGCTTGCCTGATTGTTCAGCATTTCAACAAAGCCTCCGCTGATTTCGTATACTTCAGTGGTGGTCTTGTCTTTGAGTATTTTCATTTTGCCCTTACCCAGAGAAGCGATAATAGGTGCGTGGTTCTCGAGTATTTCGAATGAACCCTCAGTACCCGGCAGGTATACACCGTATACTTTACCGCTGAATATCTTCTTCTCAGGTGTTAATATGTCTAGTTGCATTTTGATAATTTGTCAATTCGATTATTCGGCAATTCGACAATGCCCCGCATTATCTAACCGTATCTTTCAATAGTCCCACGATCTGTTTATCAACATCAGCAATTGTCAAATTGTCCAATTGCCGAATTGGCTAATTAGTTTTTCGCTGCTTCGATCAGTTTCTTACCTTTCGCTATTGCATCATCAATAGTACCTACCAGGTTGAACGCTGCTTCAGGATATTCATCCACTTCGCCATCCATGATCATGTTGAAGCCACGGATTGTTTCCTCGATTGGTACGAGTACACCTTTAAGGCCGGTAAACGCCTCAGCTACATGGAACGGCTGTGACAGGAAGCGCTGTACGCGGCGGGCGCGTGATACAACCAGTTTATCTTCCTCGCTCAACTCATCCATACCAAGGATTGCGATGATGTCCTGCAGTTCTTTATAGCGCTGCAATATCAGTTTTACGCGGTTAGCGCAATTGTAGTGCTGCTCACCAACGATAGCCGGAGTAAGGATACGAGAGGTAGACTCAAGCGGGTTTACCGCAGGGTAGATACCAAGATCCGCAATCTTACGGTCAAGTACGGTAGTAGCATCCAGGTGGGCAAATGTAGTTGCCGGCGCCGGATCGGTAAGGTCATCCGCAGGTACGTAAACCGCCTGTACGGAAGTGATTGAACCATTTTTAGTAGAAGTGATACGCTCCTGCATCAGGCCCATTTCTGTAGCCAGTGTAGGCTGATAACCCACCGCTGAAGGCATACGGCCCAGCAGCGCCGACACCTCAGAACCAGCCTGAGTGAAACGGAAGATGTTATCGACGAAGAACAGGATGTCTTTTCCTTTGCCGGTGCCATCACCATCACGGAAATATTCAGCAACTGTAAGGCCGGACAATGCCACACGTGCACGTGCTCCCGGTGGTTCGTTCATCTGACCGAACACGAAAGTTGCTTTACTGTCTTTTAATTCGTTCATGTCAACAGAAGCTAGGTCCCATCCGCCTTCTTCCATGCTGTGTTTAAATTTATCGCCGTACTTCACAATACCTGCTTCGATCATCTCACGCATCAGGTCATTACCTTCACGGGTACGCTCGCCAACACCTGCAAATACCGAGAGGCCTGCATATGCTTTAGCGATGTTGTTGATGAGCTCCTGGATCAATACGGTTTTACCTACACCCGCACCACCAAACAATCCGATCTTACCACCCTTAGCATAAGGCTCGATAAGGTCAATTACCTTGATACCAGTAAATAATACCTCTGACGAAGTGCTTAGGTTCTCAAACTTTGGTGGTTTATTGTGGATAGGGCGGCCACCAGTTTTATCAGGCGCTTTCAAACCATCAATTGCATCGCCGGTAACGTTAAACAGGCGGCCATTGATCTGCTCGCCAATAGGCATAGCGATTGCTTTTCCGGTGTCGCGAACTTCTGTGCCGCGTACAAGGCCTTCAGTGCCGTCCATGGCTACGGCACGAACACTGTCTTCACCCAGGTGCTGCTGAACTTCCAGCACCAGTTTGTCGCCGTTTTCACGGGTAAGCTCCAGCGCGTTAAAGATCTCAGGGAGTTTGCTATCCCCACCAAAATAAACGTCCACTACCGGCCCGATAATTTGTTTGATTTTACCAACGTTTGGCATAAGTATTATTTAAAAAATTATTTTGAGTAACCTAAATTTTGCGCAAAGGTAATCAAAAAGGAAAAAGGAAAAATTAAAAATGGAAGAAAAAATATTTCGCATTTATTTTTGGTATCTTTTCAATGCGAACAGCGGAAGCAAATTGCGGGATTTCTTCCGGTTTCTTCCGGTGGCAGAAGTGGCTGGAATGGTGCAATTGATTGGTTTTCAGTATGTTGTGCTGGTGCTTCCGGTCCCCGGCATTTTTTCTGGCCGAAGTGGAAATCGGAAGTTGACTTTAGGTTTATATCCAGATAATTCTGATTTTGGTTTACTGTGTGGGTCTCATTTATAGTTTGGTTTGTTGGGTGAAGTAAATATCGGTGGTATGTATAAATGGAATAATTAGTCCATCAACTTCTGCCTGCACTTTCATTTTATCCGCTTCTTCATATTCAACCAGATTAATTCTTGTAATAAAGTCTATTTTCTCCGGTTCCTCGCCAAAGCTAAATGACAGGTGTTTGGAGAAATCGAGATTTGTGATATGCTGAATGTCTTCTTCGACAATACCGATAAACCTGAGAACAGGCAATAATCTTAGTTTATTATCATTGTCTGGTTTTAACCAAATATCAACATCACCGGTGGTCCGTTGGTATCCATAAAAAATAACCGAATAGCCCCCTGTGACGATGAAGTTAATTTTATGCTCAATTAGCTTTCTTAATACTAGCTGATGTGATTCAATGAACAGATTCATTCGTATCTGGTTATAGTTATACGTCCGTTTTTTTTGCGCTTGTTCAAATCATCTTGAGTGACACCATACACCCTTAATATCAGTTGAACCGTGTCCCGAATGCGCTCGATTGGTGTTTTGTTTGCTGCGGCCATGTCGGCGGCTTCTTCCATTGCCTCAAATGAATGGAATATATGGAGCTTTTTATTGCTCGCACCCCTGTAACCAGGCGTTGGCTCGTTTAGCTTATTTGCATCCTTGGGAACGTCTTCGTATGCCATTACCAACTTTTATATACAAATCTACGACTTTAAACTACTCTGAACGATGATTATCCGGGAATAGGTGTTAAATTAGGGGGTCTCCAAACGGTAAAAATGAACAAACGCACATTCCTCAAAACCAGCGCAATGCTGGGCATCGGCAGTATAGCAGGACTTTCGGCAATAGGAAAATCCAGTGATACTATCCCTGAACTACCTACTGATGGTGGTGCACCCGATGATGAACAATTCTGGGCTAACGTAAGGGGCGGGTATAGGCTGAAGCCAGACTATATAAACCTGGAGAATGGATATTACTGCATACAGCCGCAGGAGATACTGATGAAGTATTTTAAACACATTCAGGAGGTGAACCTGCAGGGGGCTTACTATATGCGTACTGTTCAGTTTGACAATAAAAAAGCAGTTGCTACTAAGCTGGCGGAGTTGGCAGGGGTGTCGGCAGAGGAGCTGATTATAACCCGCAATACAACTGAATCGCTGGATATGGTGATCATGGGCCTGGACTGGAAGCCGGGTGATGAAGCTGTTATGGCCGAGCAGGACTATGGCGCCATGCTGGATATGTTTAAACAGACAGCAAAAAGATATGGGTCGGTGAACAAGATCATATCTATACCCATGGACCCGAAGAATGATGAAGAGATTGTGCAGTTATACGCCAATGCCATCACTCCTAAAACGAAGCTGCTGATGGTGTGCCACATGATCAATATTACCGGCCATATACTGCCAGTGCGCAAAATATGTGATATGGCGCACAGCAAGGGGGTGCCGGTGCTGGTGGATGGCGCACATGCATTTGCTCACCTTAACTTTAAGATATCTGACCTGAACTGTAATTATTACGGCTGCAGCCTGCACAAGTGGCTCAGCGTGCCTATAGGTGCAGGTATGCTATACGTTAAGAAAGAGAACATCAGTAAGGTGTGGCCGATATTTGCCGAAGGGGGTAAAAAGGATGACGATATTCTGAGGCTCAATCATACAGGTACTCACCCGCCAGCTACTGACCTGACGATTGCCGATGCTATTGATTATTACAACAAAATAGGTGCCGACCGCAAAGAGGCCAGGCTGAGATACCTGCAAAACTACTGGGTAGACAAGGTGAGAGACGTAAAGAAGCTTGTAATCAATACTCCCACCGATCGCACTAGGTCGTGCGCTATTGGAAATGTGGGTGTAAAGGGTATGAAGCCCGCCGATATGGCGAAAACGCTGCTGGACAAATACAAAATTTATACCGTGGCTATAGACGGTGCAGGTGTACATGGTTGTCGAATTACACCAAATGTGTACACAACGACGGAAGACCTGGATGCGCTGGTTAAAGCACTGAAGGAGATGGGTGCTTAGTTGTTATTTTATAGTTGGTTGCCTGGAAGGGATTGTGGATATGCAATTTGTATATTTATTCGGTAGAAATTTTCATTTTTCGGAAATTATTATATATCTTGTAATTTCCTAAAATTAAAACTTATGGCAGCCGAACGTGATTCTCTGGGTAGCTATGTTATCGCTTTGCTTGATGAAGGAAGGCGAAAGGATGAGGTAGAAGTACTGCTCAAAGAGAAAGGGCATGATGAAAGTTTTATTAAGGAACTTATGTATGAATCTGTGAAACTGCGTGATGCTAAAAGGCGTTCGCAGGCTCTGACGCTGGTTTTGGCGGGAGCGTTTGTATGCCTGATCAGCTTTGTACTCACTATCACATCTTCATTTACACACAGCAGTTTTGGCTTTGTATTATATGGCCTTACCAGCATTGGTATCATAATAGTTTTTGCAGGCTTTACGAAGGTATTTTAGGATTAGCTTTGCGGTATAGATGCCCGCGTTCTCAAATTATATTGCTGCAGGAAAGGAAAAGCTGCACTGCCTGAAATGGGGCAGCGGTAAACGGTTGCTGCTTGCGTTTCATGGCTATGGCGATGATGCTGCCATATTCAGTCCGCTGGAGGATCTGCTGGCAGATGAATTCACAGTTCTGTCTATAGACCTGCCGCATCATGGCAACAGCAAGTGGCCGGATAAAGAAGCTTTTACAGTGGCAGACCTTACTACAATGGTGCACGCATTGAAAAATGAATATAGAGTAGAAAGAGTTTCGTTGCTGGGATATAGTATGGGCGGGCGGGTATGCCTGAGTATCATTGAGCAAATGCCTGAAAGTATTGACAGAGTAGTGCTGATGGCATCAGACGGGCTGACGGTGAATCTGTACTATTATTTCTTTACCCGCACAGCGGCAGGCAGAGTCATGTTCAGGCAGATGCTGGAGCATCCGGGTATGTACCTGAAGGTAGTAGAGTGGCTGCGGAAAGTAAACCTTGTGGGGCCATCCAGATACAAATTTGTCATGCACTTTTTACAGACTGATGAAGGGCGGAATTTACTGCTCAGGGTGTGGCCAGCAATGAGCGGTATTATGCCGCCGCCCACCAAAGTAAAAGCTGCAATAAAAAAATACAGGATACCGGTAACTGTAATAATGGGTTTGCTGGATAAAATTATTCCGCCCATGCAGGCAAAGAAATTCAGCGAGGGGCTGGATACAGTAAAGGTGCATTACCTGGCAAAAGGACACAGGGTTTTTGATCACGAAAATGCCGGACTGGTAGCCGGTGAACTTATCTGATTATGACGCTGGTGGTCGTAAGTATATTGCTCGGTCTGGGATACGCGCTGCTAATGGTTATTTACCGGAGCGGCTGGGCGGCTCAGCCGGAATTTCAAATTGATCCCAGTTACAGCCCGGTTACTTTTATTTCTGTGATCATACCGGCAAGAAACGAGAGCGACAACATAGCAGCCTGCCTGGAATCTGTGCTGGCACAACAATATCCAAAAGAGCTTTATGAAATTATTGTGGTTGATGACTATTCGGATGATGATACTGCAATGATAGCTGGCAGGTTCAGAGAACAGAATGTCAGATGTATTCGGCTGGCTGATTTTCTGCCAGCGGGAGGGCCAATTGTTGCGTATAAAAAAGCCGCCATCGCAGCCGCTGTGTCGCAGAGCAATGGAAGTCTGATGGTGACAACAGATGCTGATTGTATAGTGCCTGAAATGTGGCTGGCCCATATTGCAGCTATTTACGAACGGGATCATCCGGCAATGGTGGTTGCTCCGGTTATTTATACGTCTGACAAAAGAATTTCGCAGATATTTCAGCTGATAGATTTCATGAGTATGCAGGGTATAACCGGGGCGGCACATCAGCTAAAGCTGGGTAATATGAGCAACGGGGCCAATCTTGCCTTTAGCAAAAAGGCGTTCAACAGTGTAGGGGGGTATGCAGGAGTTGACCACCTGGCATCGGGAGATGATCTGTTACTGATGACAAAGCTGAGCAAAGCTGGTGCCGGCAGTATTTCCTACCTTAAGTCTGCCGGTGCTATTGTGTCTACAGCCCCTCAGCCAGACTGGCGCAGCTTTATGCAGCAGCGAATCAGGTGGGCTTCTAAATCTGGTAAATACAATGATGCCAGACTAACACTGGTGCTGGTACTGGTTTACCTGTTTAACTTTATGTTTCCGGTATTGATTGTTTGCGGGTTATATAACCCTGTTTATCTGGCAGTGGCAGGGGGAATGCTTGCTATAAAAGCACTGTCGGAGTTTTATTTTCTGCGACCAGTGGCAAGGTACTTTGAAAAGGAGTGGGTGTATCCCTGGTTCTTTTTGCTGCAACCTGTGCATATAGCTTATATATTTATTGCGGGGTTCCTGGGTTTTGCCGGGGTATATAAATGGAAGGGAAGAAAAGTGAAGTAATGAGCAAAAAAAATGCCCCGTAAAAGGGGCATTTAAATTGTTTTGAAAGCGGGTATTAATTAAACCTATCGTGCTCATTGTAAGTATCCCATGTGTTCCACCAGTCGGTTTCGCGCCAGCTACCTGAGAAAGGCATGATTACGAGCGAAAATGTGAGGTTGGAGGTTGATATGATGCTGAAAGGACCATCTGTATAACCGTCAATACGTTTATTAACTCTCAGCAGTGAAATGTCGCCCATAGAGTACATAGCCCTGAGTTTGAACACCCATCCCAGCCTGAAATTGCCTTCCACTTTGGCATATGGGGTACAGCCAAAACCATAATTTGATCTGATGTTCTGGCCAGTTGATGCACTTGTCATATTGAGCTGAGGAATGACACCAAGACCCATAGATGCTCCGAGTGCCAGACGCTGCGATTTGATAGCGTCGTTGCCCACCTTCCAGTCTATACCAATAGGTAAATGTACCTGCATGGTGCTGGCAGTAAGTGCATTATCTGTAGGCGACACCAGTGTGCCGTCAAATTTGTAAGTGCTGTTCAGATTTGTCCATGTATGCATATTTACACCGAGCTGAATGGCCATTGCCCAGCAGCTTATGTGGCCTGTAGCTTTGAACGGCAGAGAAAGCCCGATTGAACCACCAAAACCCATGGAAGACAGATCCCTTTTTATAGTAGTATCACCGAGGTAGTAACCACCATATGTACCGTCTGTGGTAACCCTTTGTACACCTTCGAAAGAACCAGAAGGCATGTTTACATTGAAAGCGATCTCATAACGCTGTAAGTCTCCGAAGTAGCTGAGAAAAGGATGCATGGGAAACTGGTACTGCCCAAATACTCCTGCAGGCATGACCAAAGAGGCAAAAGCTATAAAGAGTACTGACTTTTTAAAAACATTCATATGAGGTGCCTTTTGATTGTAAAAATATAAAAAGACCATTAAAAAAAGATACTATTTAGCCGAGTGCCAAAATAAAAGGCAAAAAAGCATGCAAATTGTATGTTAGCAATATCCAAAGGAACTTTTGGAACTTTAAGATAAGCACTTTTCCTAGCCACAACTGGTGGGGGAGGGGCAGCAATATTTATTTGTAAAATGGATGAGCTAGGCTACTGAAAATAAAATTAGGGCCGATAAGAAAGTGACGATGAGGTAAATCTATCGCCACGTATAATCGAATCTCTATGCACAGTATGTTCGTAAAATATACCTATTGATTTATAATCATAAACAAGTGTATTTTTAAAGTAATTTTTATCGAAATAATCATTCTCAGCTAAAAATGAAATCTTTGTCCCATCATCACCTTGATAGTAAACAATCATTGTGTCGTATGGGTTTCCACACTCTAAAGTTGTATCGTTAATAACTTTTATATAAAAAGTTGTATTTACGGCGGTGTCGGTGTGTACATATGTTGGATACAAATTGTGTACAACAATATCACCACGGCAAAGGTAAGTGCCCTGTATGTCGTGAAAAGGCCCGGGAGATTTTTTCTTTGCACAACCGCTAAAAAACACAGCGAAAGCATAAGCTAAAATCCAAATTTTGTTACTTAAACGCATAAATACTGTTTTGGTCAAAAATAAGTATTAAACTAAATAGTAGTAAATTGTTTTTCCAGCCGTTGCGCTTAATTAATCCGTAAAAATGTTTACACTTAAAAAATGTAAACAATGAAAAGGAGCCAACCAATTACAGGACGAGACAGTATATAAATTAACTTTGCGGGCTTCTTTGATTTTTTTAAAGTAGTGAGCTTTCTGGTCGGTAATACAAGTCGGCCGGCAGCTGAGCACACAACATTATGGCCAATATATACATCAAGGAAACAAAAGCAAAGGGCAGGGGGGTATTCACCAAACGCCGACTGGCTGCAGGTACTGTTGTAGAAACTGCTCCCGTAATTGTAATGAGCGCTGAAGACAGGATGCAACTGGACAAGACGCTACTGCACGATTACATTTTTGAATGGGAGCCGGATGGGGTAAAGATGTGCTGTATGGCGCTGGGAATCGTGTCCATATTCAATCATTCTTATGAGTCAAACTGCGAGTATTTTATGAACTATGAAGAGGAAACCATGCAGGTGGTGACCATAAGGGATATTGATGCAGGTGAGGAACTCACCATCAACTACAACGGCGACTGGGATGATAAAAAGAAGCTGTGGTTTGAGGCAGTATAATGCTTTGCCCCAAAATTGAAGTTGGTAACCAAAGTAATCTGCAACAATTTATCAGTATTCCAGCCGGTAAACCGGATACCGGTTCACACTCTTCTCGAAATAAGGAGAATGTTTGTACACAAAATCAAGTTGTGCTCCGGCATTTTTTGCAAACTCGGGATCTGCCTTTCTTTTTTCATCCAGCATTGATTTGAGGGAGGGGTCTTTTTCAACCAGCTGGGCAGCTACGTCATCAAAAACATAGTCGCTGTAACCTTCTTTCTGCTGCAGTATCCCATCGAAATAATTCCAGGCAAAGAAGGCATCCGGGGCTGTGGGTTCAAGGGTTTCTATGATGTATCTGTTGGCAGGCTGATCGAGCCAGATGATGTAGTCGCCTTCTGTGAACCTCATAGATATTTTAACAACGGAGGTCTGCACATTTTTGTGCAGGTAGTGCTTTTCATATGGCCTGGGCAGCGTTTCATAGTTGTCGATATGGTATGCTGTGACGTCGAAAGTTGTGTCTCGTGATATTCGGTTGATCCGGACACCATTGGTTCGTAAGATGCTGATCACTGAAGTCCACGCTTTGGGTATTATATAGGCCTGAGGTTTCGATATCGTTTTGGTTGGTATAAAGTGATCATAGAACGGTATTTTTTTAGTAAAAGGCCTGCTGTGGTCGTAGTACAGACGGGGCAATCCGGATACATCGCTTGGTTTGTAGCCTGCTTCATAGCCCATAAAAAGAATACTGTCGCAACGGGCGGTGTCTACTTTCCAGTCGAGAACGAATTCCTTTTTAGTAATCACTGCTTTTTTGTCTGCGGCGCGCACATTTTTAATCTCTGCTGCATGTTCGGCCCCCAGTTTTATGAAGCACTCCATAAGTGCATAGGTGGCGTTGACGCGGTCCTTAAAGGGCTTCAGCATATGTGTCTCCGGTACGTAAGCAAGTATGCCGAACAGGGAAGCAAAACCACTTGAATAACGCGGGGACTCGAAAAATGCAGTCCATCCGTTTTCAGGTGTTTTGTCAAAATCATTAACGTAGGGCACCATATCGTAGCCTTTGGTTTTCATTTCTTTGTACAGCAATGGAGTGAAGGTTTTGTACATGTACTCACCGGCAGCACCTCCCAGTTTATCGTGCTGAGATGCTAGCAGGGTCATAACATGCTGGTAGTCGGCTCCGTCGCTGACATGGTTGTCAATAAAAATGTCAGGTGAGGTACGGGCAAACAGTTCCTCCAGGCTTATTGTTTCCGCTGCGTCACATTTTGTAAAATCACGGTTGAGGTCCAGGTTTTTGGCGTTGCCCCTGAAGCCGTAACTCTCGGGGCCATTCTGGTTGGCCCGGCTGTTACTGTTTCTGTTGAGCGCCCCACCTATGTTATAAACAGGTATTACAACAAGTACAATGTTTGCAGGGACATCAATTTTACCGGTTGCGGCATCACGAACCAACATCATGCTGGCATCAACTCCATCGGGCTCGCCGGGGTGGATGTCGTTATTGATCAGAATGACCACCCTGTTGTTCTTTTTCCAATCGTCTTTGGTGAATTTTCCGTCTTTGGTGTAGTACACCACTTTCAGCGGGTAGCCGTTGTCGGTGATACCGGCATCGCCCAGCATAACGGTACTGTATGTGGTTGATAATTTTTTGTAATATTCTATTGCCTCAGCAAAAGTTGCTGTCTGGCGCCCGTTTGACCGCTCAAAAGGGGTAATGAAAGCAGTATCGGTACCGGCAGCCTGTGCTGACAGGAAAAGACCTCCAGTAAACAAAAACAACAAAATGAAGTGCTTCATAAGGTAAAGATAATGATGAAGCCATATTTTATAACTTAAAACTGTAGTTCTAAAGGGGCTCCGATGTATGTATTTAGCCCTTATTTCTCAGGAAAGACAGATATTTAACAATAAACAACGGCGAAATTCAGTTTTATTTGAAAGTGCGCACCGAGAGGCAAATGTGGATAACTTACGGTTAAATTCAAGAGTATGGCAACCCAACCAAAATAATATTTGCCTATGTCTTGTATAAAAGGAATTATTCTCTTAATTTGGTGGAAATTTTTTATTAGTTTTATAAAAAAAGACGAAAAAGATGAAGAAATTAATACTTGGGGTAGGTGTATCGATGATGTTGGCAGGGTCAGCAATAGCGCAGGATGTACACTATACACAATATTTCACATCGCCTCTTACCCTGAATCCCGCCATGACCGGGCTTGTATCTGAAGACTTAAGGCTGGCGGCCAATTACCGTACACAGTGGTCTTCGGTGTCGAGTAGCCCATATATGACCGGGTCAGTAACTTTTGATATTGCAACTCTTAAAGGCAAGTTGCCAGAAGGAGATGCACTTGGATTGGGTATAGTAGTACAATATGATAAGGCAGGAACAGGTAGTTTAACGAATACAACCGCTGGTCTCTCTCTTGCATACCATAAGGCTTTTGGTCATGACAGGCTACAGCACATCTCAATCGGATTACAGGGGTATTATGTGAAAAAGAGCATAGATTTTCAGAAACTTACCTTTGGAGACCAGTTTGATCCGGGTGTAGGAACCTTCTCAAAGGCAACTAGAGAGAGTTTTGACAAAATGGAAATAGGATATTCTGATATTAATGGTGGTATCATGTATTCAGGCAGGGTTGAAGACCATGTAACATGCTACATCGGTTATTCATATTACCATTTGACTCAGCCGGTTGAAACGTTCCTTGCTGATAACCATCAGATACATGCCCGCCATTCTGCTTATTTAGGTGGTGCTTTTGAAATGAATGAGAATACAGTTTTGTATGCAAGCGGATTGTATCAGAGCCAGGCGGCAGCAACTGAGGTTTTATTGGGAGCTGCAGTTGGTTTTGTATTGAACCCAGGTCATGATGCCGACTACCAGAAAAATACTGTTTTCTATCTGGGAGGATGGTACAGGTATGGTGATGCAGTAGCTCCGTATGTAGGATTGGAATGGTCAAAGATGCGTATAGGTGTAAGCTATGACGTTAACGTTTCCAGCTTCTCACCAGCAACAGGCGGTGCAGGCGCATATGAGATATCGCTTATGTATTTTGGTCGTATCAACAAGCACGAAAAAAGCCCACAGTACAGCTGGTCTTGCCCGAAATTATATTAGTAGCAAATTGGAATTATAAGAAAACCGGCCATCAGGCCGGTTTTCTTTTTATTTGAAAACTGAGACAGAAGCAGAATGGCGGATTTGGGGCAGCATATTAGGAGCGTAAACCAAAATGTTTATCCGGAGAACCTGGTTACAGCCCTTTACCTTTGCTCACAAATCTGTTGCCCTGTAGATGAAAACGGTAGGGGAGTAATGCATCGGCTCCGGCATATGCCACCCCAACACGGGTAGATGCAATAATCCGAGACCGGCTGATTTTGTTGCCGGTATCTTCAATGAAAATGCGGTTGCCTGACAATGAAATGCCAGTATGCGCAGTAGTAATTCCCATTGCCATACTCAGGGCCCCGGGACCGGCAGTAAGGGCAGGCTTCAGTTTGTCTTTACCACGCCGCGCCAGCATAGTTTCTATGCCGTCTAGCGGCTCTATGCCGCGGATAAGCACCGCATGAGGCACGCCTGAAACATTGGTTACCACATTAAACAAATGGTGGATGCCAAAACACAGATACACATAGGCGGTTCCTCCGGGCATATACATTACTTCGGTACGGCTGGTGTGACGGCCACCGTAAGCATGAGATGCCCTGTCGGTGACGCCTGCATAGGCTTCCGTTTCAACAATGATGCCTGAAGTACGTGTACCATTGATTTCAGTAACAAGTAACTTGCCAATCAATTCTGACGCTATCTTCACAACATTGCTCCTTACATAGAATGATTCAGGGAGGCGCATGTGGTGAATGTAAGAATTTTAGACTAAATTGACTTTAAAAGCAGGTGCATGGCTAACGAAAATAATAAGGGTACTTTATATCTTGTTCCGATACCAATAGCAGAAGCGGTGTTGGACTCGCTACCAAAGGAGATTGCGGATGCGACTGCTGAGCTCAGGTATTATTTCGTTGAAAACATACGCACATCCAGAAGGTTGTTGAGGTCACTGCATAAGGAACTGGTAATTGACGATATTCAGTTTTCGGAGATTGACAAGCATAAGGGAGCAGACAAATATCTGCTGAAGACGTGGCTGAAGGAAGGCAAAAATGTGGGACTGATGAGTGAGGCGGGCTGCCCCGGCATTGCAGACCCCGGAGCAGAGCTGGTGGCAGTTGCGCACCAGGCAGGAGCAAAGGTGATACCGCTTACAGGGCCCAACTCGCTGGTGCTGGCACTGATGGCCAGCGGGCTTAACGGGCAGAGTTTTGCATTCAACGGATACCTGCCGGTGAAAGAGCCTATGCGCGGCCAGCGAATAAAGGAACTTGAAGCGAGATCAATTAATGAAAATCAGACGCAGCTTTTTATAGAAACACCATACAGGAATGACAGTATGCTGGCAGACCTGATTAAACACTGCAGTGGGAAAACACGAATCTGCATTGCGCAAAATATTACTGCACCGGATGCATTTATATATACAAAGACAGCTGCCGATTGGGAGAAGAATAAACCAGTGCTGGGCAAGGTGCCTGCGGTGTTTTTGGTGCTGGGGTAGGGGCTGCTTTGGTATGCACTGCTTTTCTGCAAAAAAAATGCCCAGCACAAGGCAGGGCATTCATTGTATGCTTTTTGTAAGATTAGTTTCTATCGTACTTCTTTTTTCCTTTAAAGCCCTCACGGTTGCCGTAAGATTTTACATCGCCTGAGAAACGGGAGCCGCCACCTGATGGCCTGCCCGGCTTGCCGCGGAAATCGCCGCCCCCGCCTCCATATGGACGTTGCTCGGCCTCTTCAAGGCGCACTTTGCGACCTTTCACTTTCTTGGTTGACAGATGCTCCATGATATATTCTGCTGCATCTCCGGGAACATTAAAGAAGCTGCTCATCTCGCGCACAGTAACGCGGTCAATGACGCTTGATTCTACGTCGGTAGATTCAGTGATGAACTGTACCAGTTTGCCAGCGTTGAAGCCGTCTTTCTCACCGAGGTTGATAAACAGCCTGACGTTGCGACCGCTCCGTCCGGAGTTTCTGTCTCTGCTTTCGAAACCTGCATTGAGGTCTTCAGAATCCTGATAGGCATCAATCGTATCTTTCAGCTGCAGCCAGATAAGTTTGCGTATGAGCTCATCTTTGTCCATTTCGGCAAACTGCTCATGTATTGTGTCGCGGTAGAGTTTGGCGAAATCAGCCTGTGGGGCTGCATTGGCAATCTGTTCCAGATAAAAGAACAAACGTTTGCGCACAACTTCAGCACCATCAGGAATATCGCTCTTATGAAACTTCTGTTTAACAAGGCGTTCGATCTGGCGGATGTTTGATATCTGCTTGGGTGAGACTATAGACATGCAGATGCCGCTCTTACCAGCCCTGGCAGTTCGCCCGCTGCGGTGTGTGTATACTTCAGGGTCATCGGGCAATTCGTAGTTAATAACGTGAGTGATGTCATTCACGTCAATTCCGCGTGCAGCAACATCTGTAGCCACAATAGCCTGCAGTTGTTTGTTCTTGAAGCGTTCCATTACCTTGCTGCGCATCTTCTGGTCCATATCGCCGTGCAGCGCACTTACATGGTAACCCATCTTCATCAGTTTCTCGCTTACCTCCTGCGCATCCTGTTTGGTGCGGGTAAAGATGATACCGTAGATGCCGGGTGCAAAATCAAGTAATCTGCGCAGTGTTTCGAAACGGTTGTGATGGTTGGTTACGAAATACTGGTGGTCAATGTTTTCGTTAGTAGTATTTGCCTGAGCAACTGAAAATTCTTTCCAGTCTTTCATGAAGCGCTTAGCAATGCCACGCACCTCATTGCTCATAGTAGCACTGAAGAGCCAGGTATGCTCGCGCTGCGGCGTGTTTTTAAGAATTAATTCAATGTCTTCACGGAAGCCCATGTTGAGCATTTCATCAGCCTCATCCAGTACCACGTACTGCAGCTGATCTAATGATAGGGCCTTGCGTTCGAGCAGGTCGATCAGGCGGCCGGGTGTAGCTACGATTACCTGAGGATTCATTTTTGCCTCACGGATCTGGCCGCCGATAGGCACACCACCGTAAACAGCTGTAACACGCAGCCCACGCATATGGGAGCCGTATTTGCTCATTTCCTCCTGTATCTGCATACAGAGTTCGCGCGTGGGGCTCAGCACCAGGCACTGTACATATTTAGCCGACACATCAACATGATGTAACAACGGCAGTCCGAAGGCGGCAGTTTTGCCGGTTCCGGTTTGCGCGAGCCCTATAATATCAATAGGCTCTGATAATAAAGTAGGTATTACTTTTGATTGAATAGGGGTAGGAGTCTCAAAACCAAGGTCAGAAATTGCCCGCGTCAGTTCCTCCCGCATAGGGAAGGACGAAAAAGAATTCATTAACATTAAAGAACTTTTAAATAAAAATGCTTCTGCTATTACAGCGAAGCCTTCTGCTGATTTACAGAAGCGGTGCAAAGGTAGGGTAAATAAATGGTAAAAAGTGTTAATTGTTTGGGGCGAAGGTCTGGCTGATGAACTCCAGCTGAGCGGAGATGGCCGCACAACATAAAGGGCCTCAAAATAATAACCTCATCATTATCCTAAATAATTTATTTTTGTATAGCCCAATCACCGCTAACAACATTGCTCACAATTTATCCATTTTCTCCGGCTAAATAAATGAATAATACATACACCGACCTCGTAAAGCAGACATTCCATTTTCCGCAGGAGGGATTTGATATTACAGACGACAACACCCTGGAATTTAACGGGGTAGACATCAGCGCTCTAATAGACAAATATGGTACACCGTTCAAGCTAACCTATCTCCCGAAGATTGGCAGCCAGATACAGAAGGCAAAGAAAATGTTTAATGATGCTATCAAAAAGCACAAGTATGATGGCCGGTATTATTATTGCTATTGTACAAAAAGTTCGCACTTCTCATTTATTGTGGAAGAAACACTGAAGCATGGCGTGAACCTTGAAACATCATTTGCGTATGACATTGATATCATTTGGCAATTGTACAAAAAGAAAAAGATCACCAAGGATATTTACATCATCTGCAACGGCTTTAAAACAAGGCAATACACCCGAAACATAGCCAGGCTGATTAATGAAGGATTTAAAAATGTAATTCCTATCATTGACAACAAGAGTGAGTTTGAGGATTATAAAAAGTCAATCAGGTCGAAAGACCCGGTGAATATAGGCATACGTATTGCAAGCGAAGAAGAGCCGACATTCGATTTTTATACATCGAGGCTGGGCATCAGGAGCCGTGATATACTTGAATTTTATGTAGACAAGATTAAGGGCAATGAGAAGTTCAGGCTGAAGATGCTACACTTCTTTATGAACAAGGGCATCAAAGATGATGTATACTACTGGAGTGAGCTGAACAAGGTGCTGAATATTTATTGCCAACTGAAGAAGGTATGCCCTGAACTGGAAGCGATCAATATAGGCGGCGGATTGCCTATCAAGCATTCGCTGGGTTTTGACTATGATTACAACTACATGGTGAATGAAATTGTATCTACTATTAAAAAAGTATGCAAAAAGAACAAGGTAGATACGCCTGATATTTATACAGAGTTTGGTTCGTTTACAGTAGGCGAGGCAGGAGCGGTGGTATACAGTGTGCTGGATGAAAAGATGCAGAATGACAGGGAGATATGGTATATGATTGACAGTTCGTTCATTACTACCTTGCCAGATACATGGGGAATAGGAGAGAAGTTTTTGATGCTGCCCATTAACAAATGGGATAAGGAATATCAGGAGGTGCATCTGGGTGGACTTACCTGCGACAGCCATGACTTTTATACATCTGAGGAACATATCAATGCAGTGTTCCTGCCTAAACTGGATAAAGAAAAAGGCTCAGACCCTTTGTACATAGGTTTCTTCCATACCGGCGCTTATCAGGATCAGCTTGCTGGCTATGGGGGAATCAAGCATTGTATGATACCTTCCCCCAAGCACATTGTGATTGAGCGAAATAAAGAAGGCAAGATGGAAGACTGGCTGTATGCAAAAGAACAGTCTCCGCAGAGTATGCTGAAGATACTCGGCTACATTAAGTAATTAGCCTTGGAGGATGGGAGGAAAGGTTATTAAAGCGTTCAACAAGCGGCTTTCAGCCCGTACATTCTATTTGTTAACTTTCTCATAAACGAGATTGTTGCTTATGAATTCCGGTACCAGGTCTTTCATCAGATGCACTGTTTCGAGTGTATAGTGCTGGCGGGCACATTTGATCAGTTTATCTACCTTCTGTTCCACTACTTCAAAATCATATTGCTGCACATCGGCAATCAGTATTTTCTCGTGGTAAGTAGGCATGGCATTCTCGGTTGTTCCGAGTAGTTCTTCGTATAGTTTTTCACCGGGCCTCAGGCCTGTAAATACGATCCTGATATCTATATCCGGTTCTTTGCCTGCCAGTTTAATAACCTTGCGGGCAAGATCAACTATCTTAACGGGCTTGCCCATATCGAAGATAAAGATTTCTCCGCCACCGCCCATTACACCTGCTTCGATTACCAGCAGGCATGCTTCGGGAATGGTCATAAAATAACGGGTAATATCGGGATGGGTTACTGTGATAGGCCCGCCCCGCTCCATCTGCATTTTAAAACGGGGAATGACTGAGCCATTTGAACCCAGCACATTTCCGAAACGTGTGGTTACAAATTTTGTAGTATGATGCCCACGTTGCCGATTCTTATTTTCATCAGCTGCAAGATAGCTGTAATAGCTTTGTGTAAATATCTCAGCTATCCGCTTGGATGCTCCCATAATATTTGTAGGGTTAACCGCCTTATCCGTTGAGATCATGACAAATTTCTCCACATCATTAGCAACGGCTAGTTCGGCAAGTATTTTTGTGCCCAGCACATTGTTGAGTACAGCTATAGAAGGATTGTCTTCCATGAGCGGCACATGCTTGTATGCTGCCGCATGAAAAACTATCTGAGGGTTATACACTTCGAACAGATGCTCCATCCGCTGGCGGTCGGTAATATCGCCCAGATAGGCTTTTACATTTGCGTTTTTATACCTGTCCTGTATCTCCAGATGGAAATCGTGCATTGGCGTTTCGGCCTTATCGCAAAGAATAATCAGTGAGGGGCGGTATTGAATCAACTGCCTAACCAATTCGCTGCCTATGGAGCCTGCGGCACCGGTTACCAGAATTTTCCTTCCTTTGAGCTGGGTATAAATAGCTTCGTTGTGAATTTTAATAACCTCCCTTTCCAGAAGGTCTTCAATCTTTATGTCCTGCAACTGCTGGCTATCCAGTTTGCCATTAAGCCAATCACGCATTGCCGGAACTTGTTGTACACGAATTCCGTTTGTAAAGCAGATATCTACCAGTGCATTCAGCCTGTCTTTACTGATTTGCTTGTTGGCCAAAATAAGCAATTCAACACCTTCGTCTCTTAATTTGGCAATACTAGCCTCACTTGTGTTATAAATTGGTAACCCTTCCAGCATCTTACCGGAAGTATTGAAAGCATCGTCGAGATATGCAACAACCTGTAAGTCGCCGTTGGGCAGGCTGTTGAGTACTTTCTGAATGTGCTGGCCATCAGCAGATGTGTCGTAGACAATTACACTTTTTTTATTTGCCTTATTATTCTGCGAGAGGGATTTATAAAAATTAAAGCAGTAACGAACAGCCAGGCGATAAAATATTATTACAAATGTGGTAATCAGAAAATTGATTGTTACTATCTGCAGCGTGAAAAAACTGCCGTACCTGAACAGCGGTACAAAGGTATTGAGTACCAGATAAAAGAAAGAAGCAATAGCATTGACCATTACCAGCCGCTGGGCATCTTCCAGATTGGTATACCTGATGATACCCGCATAGCTTTTGAAAACATAAAACAGGGCAGTGTTAAATACTAGAACAACCAGTAACATCAACCTAAGGCCGGCATCCACTTTTGGCCAGTCGAAATTCAGTTTCAGCATTCTGGACAGAAAAAGGCAACAGCATACCAGAAACAAATCAAATAAGAAAACCAACCACCTCGGAAGTATGCGTATTTTATATGCCATAGTTCTTCATTTAATATGGGTTAGTTAATGCTTGGTTATCTGTTTGTAAACGCAATACTACAAAATTCTTGGTTACGAAACACCGAATAAGATTTAAAAAGTAATAAATATTATATTTTTTTATTATTCGTGTTAAGCACTAACTTAAATGCCTTCTGTAAAATTCGTAAAAAATGTGTTAATGGATATAATGTATATTAGGTACTCTTAATAATAAGTAATAGATTTGCATAAATTTTGTGCCAAAGGAATTTTATGTTCCGAGCAGTAAATGACCTACCGTTTGCATAATGGAATTAAAATATTGATCGCTGACGACAACATTGTCAATCAGAAACTGAACTGCTTTATGTTAAAAAAGCTCTTCGCTGAGACGACATGTGTGGACAATGGGCTTGAAGCAATTAATAAGCTTAGGACACATACATTTGATGTGATTTTGCTTGACCTTTATATGCCAGAGATGGATGGGTTTGAAACAGCGAAATATATAATTAGAGAGATGGGTATAAAAATACCCATAATTGCGGTGACTGCGGATACTTATGCTTCCACTTCTGAAAAATTTCTTACGTCAGGTTTTAGTGCTTGTATTACAAAGCCATTCAAAATTGATGAGCTGAATCTCGTTTTGACGGGCTTATTGAATAAAAATGTTGCATCAATTGGAAATTAATGGAAGAGCAATTAGTTGATTTTAGTTTTGTATATGATATGGCCGAAGGCGACAAGACGTACATATATGAATTGCTAAGTTTGTTTTTAAAAACGCTTTCAGAGGGAATGGTAAAGCTTGAAAGTATCATAAAAAGTGAAGAGGACTATGAAGCAATCAGGTTTCAGGCTCACTTTTTAAAGTCAAGTGCAAAGGTGGTAAAAGTGAAAGGAATGTTTGATGGTTTTCTGGAGTTGGAAGCACTTGCCAGAGAGCACATGAGCAGGGAACGAATGTTGCTGATTTTAGCAGACCTGCTGCAGATTTTTGAAAGTGCAAAGCCTGAATTGGAGGCCGAAGTACAGAAAAATCAGATTTAAGGAACTTTTTTCAACATACTTGTTTGTTCCTTTAACTTTTTCTTATCCATATATTTATCGGACTGTTATAGAGCAGCCATTAAACAACGTACCTTCGCTGTGCGATAAAGCGTACATATTTATACAATGCGTAAAGATTCATCAAACTCCCGCGGAGACAAAAGGCAAGGGCCAGGTAAGAAATTCAGTGGTAAAACAGGGAGTAAGCCTTTCAGCAAAGAAGGGAAACCATTTAAAAAGAAATACGAAGGAAGCAATGCCGGGGCAGGGGATGCGGGTGGTGGAGACAGGCCTTATTCAGGCCAGCCGAAAGACAGCGAGGGCTCATTTAAGCCTTCATGGAAGCGTGAATCAGGCAAATCGGCACGGCAGGAAAGGACTGAACGAGGTGAACGAATCGGAAGGCAAGATGATAACAACCGTACTGAGCAATCGCCCTGGAAAAGGGAACGGCCAGCGAAACGGACAGAAGACAGGAAACCTTTCAGAGAGTTTGATAGAGACAAAAGAATCAGCTCAAAGCCATTTGACAAAGAACGTTCTGAGAAGCCTTCATGGAAAAGAGAATTGCCGGCCACGGGTGGAAAGGGCATGAATGGCAGTGAAAGCAGGCCGCCCAGAGAGTTCAATAATACTGAAAGAAACGGCGGCAAAACTTTTGATAAAAATAAGCGCCCGTACGGCGAAAATGGAGAAAGAAAGGCACGGCCATTTAGCAATGACAGAGTGGCAGGTGAATCGGGAAAGCCTAAGAGTGCCGGGGATTCCAGGCCATTCAGAGACAGGCCCAAACCATTTGCAGACAGAAAGCCTGCAGCTGACGAGGCGGTGAAGCAGGAAAAGGAAACTCCGGCTTTTGACAAGGTTTTAAAAAATGCGTTCAATCCGCCAGTAAAGAAAAAAGGAACAGAACCCGGAGATCCGGTTACGCCCGTTATACATGAAGACAAGATATTTGGAGAATTGGCAGATCCGATTGTGGAGGAAAAGCCCAAGAAATTTTCTATAGCCAAAAAGAACGGGGCTGATAAAAGCAAAGTGACAGGCGCTTTTACAAAAAAGAAGTTTATTCACGATCATTCAGAGGGCAGGAAGAAGAAGTACAAAGATGATGAGGAAGATGATGAGGACGATAAGGCAGCAGGTAAGCCGGAACAAATGCCGCTGAACAAGTATATAGCACACAGCGGAGAGTGCAGCAGGCGTGATGCTGCGGAGCTGGTGAAACAAGGCAAAGTGAAAGTGAACGGTGAATTGATACTCGACCCAGGATATAAGGTTAAAGAAGATGACCTCGTAACGCTGGTGGGGAAAAAGCTGAAGCCAACGAAGAACAATGCCTATATATTGCTTAATAAGCCTAAAGGCTATATCACAACCAATGAAGACCCGCAGGGGCGCAAAACAGTTATGGAGCTGTTGTCGAATTCAGGGTTTGAAAGGTTGTTTCCAGTGGGCAGGCTGGATAGGGACACATCGGGTTTGCTGCTGATAACCAATGATGGTGACCTGACACAGAAACTCAGCCATCCTTCATTTAATGTAAAAAAGGTATACCATGTAACACTGGACAAGCCGCTTACGAAGGCTCATTTTGAGAAAATATTGGAAGGCGTGGAACTGGAAGACGGCAAAGCAATTGTAGATGAAATAGCCTACCTGGAAGTAAAGAATGAGATAGGGCTTGAAATACACAGTGGCAAGAACCGGATCGTACGCCGCATTTTTGAATCGCTGGGTTATGTAGTAGAGAAACTGGACCGCATGATGTATGCTGGGCTTACCAAGAAAAACCTGCCACGCGGCAAGTGGCGGCATCTTGATCCCAAAGAAGTGCTGCTGCTGAAACATTTCAAGAGCTAAAAGTTTACTTATGTTTCTCACTGCTGATAAGATACACAACGGTTTGGGCTGGCTGCCGCAGGGTACTGTGATAGAAGTAACAGAAGACGGGACAATAGTATCTGTTGCGGATGGGGCACCAGAAGAAGCAGTATACTACAAAGGGGTGTTGGTACCCGGATTTGTAAATGCACATTGCCACCTGGAACTGTCGCATATGAAAGGCGTGGTGGCTGAGCATACCGGTCTGATACTTTTTCTTAAGAATATTCCGCAGCACAGGAATGATTTTACCGATGAACAAAAGATGGCTGCCAGACATGCCGGATACCGGGAACTAATAGCTAACGGAACGGTTGCTATTGGGGATATTTCTAACACTGCTGATACTGCCGACGTACGCAGTATGGGGGGGATGCACTTTCATACATTTGTTGAAGCGCTAGGATTTAACGAGGCGAATGCGCCGGGGAATTTTGGCTATGCACAAAAAGTTTTTTCTGAACTTTCGACGCAGGAGGGCAGTACTCATATTTTGCGGCAGAGTATAGTGCCCCATGCACCTTATTCGGTTTCTTCGAGGCTATTTAAGATGATTGACTCTCATGAACCAGGGTCGCTGATATCCATTCACAATCAGGAGAGTGCAGATGAAGGGGTGTACTACAAAACCAAGGGTGGGGGTGTGCCTGAATTGCTGAAAATATTTGGAATTGATGACAGTCAATTCAGCCCATCGGGTAAATCGTCTCTGCAGACCTACCTTGAATGGATGAGTGCAGAGCGGCCATATTTGTTTGTACACAACACTTGCTCAGAAAGAGAAGATGTGCAGTTTGCCCACAGCAGAATCAGAAATGCCTATTGGTGCCTTTGCCCGAACGCTAATCTGTATATTGAAAATAATCTGCCAGACATCAGCATGCTGATGAGCGAAGGAGCCAAAATATGTGTTGGTACCGATAGTTTATCGTCCAACCATCAGCTGAGTATTATTGCTGAGCTCGCTACCCTGAAGACACATTTTGCTGATATAGGCTGGGATGTTTTGCTTAAATGGGCAACCAGCAACGGTGCAAAAGCGCTGCAGATGGAGCATATGGTTGGGACAATAGAGCCCGGCAAGAAGCCCGGTATATTACAGGTACAAGGGTTAGAAAATTCTGCCGGAATACCTTCGGTTAACAGGATAGTTTGATAGGTGAACCATTTGTTTGTTAACATTGAAATTGACTTGAAGCCACTCATTGATAACTTTTCGGCAGGATCAGCGGACTATGCAACTTTCAGGCCTGAATCACCGATTGAGGTTTTTGATTTTTTGTACAATAAAGTTAACAGTTTTGAAACTGCCTGGGATTGTGGTACCGGCAACGGCCAGGTAGCAGCTGAACTTGCCAATAGGTTCGTAAAAGTGTATGGAACAGATATCAGCGAGGAACAGATGCTGCTGGCGAAAAGAAAGGATAACATTCAGTACCTGAAGGAGCGGGCAGAGCAAACTTCGCTGAAAGATGATTCAATAGGACTGACTACTGTGGCTCAGGCTATACACTGGTTTGATTTTGAGCGATTCTATCATGAAGTGCATCGTGTATCAAAACCAGATGCATTATTTGCTGCCTGGACGTACAGTACGTTCAAGCTGAGTGACGCTATAAATGAGGTGATAGACAGGCTATATACTGAAATAACAGGGCCATACTGGGACAAAGAGCGAGCTTATGTGGATGCAGGTTACAGCACTATACCATTTGTATTTGATGAGATTAGTACGCCTGAGTTTGGGATTGTAAAGTACTGGAACATACATCAGGTCGCGGGATACCTGAGAACCTGGTCGGGAGTGAAGCACTATATAAGAAAGGAAAATCAGGATCCGGTGTTGCTTATATGGGATGACCTGGAAAAGGCGTGGGGCAGCAGTGAATTGACCGAAGTGAGGTGGCCGGTGCATATGCGGGCGGGGTATGTGAGAAAATAAAAATCCGGAGATGGGCTCCTCGGATTTTACCAACTGTTTTATTTGATTTTTTATTCTACACCTAACTTCTGTTTCAGAAAAGCCAGTGCGTAGCCGCCTGCTTCTTCAGCCGCAGCCTTGTCGTAATGCGGATTGCTTGGGTTGGCAAAAGCATGTACTGCTTCAAAATCGTGCTGTATGAATTTGTGCCCTGCAGACTTAACCAGCTCACCAAATGCTTTTACGTCAGCCGATTTAATATAGTTGTCTTTTGTGCCGTAATTATACAGAACGTCAGCCTTGCAGGATTTAACTTTGGCAGCATCTTTTTCAGGAAAGCCGTAGTACATAACGCAGCCTGCTGCGTCTTTGCCAGCCAGCCGAGATGCTGTGAATGACCAGCTACCGCCCACGCACCAGCCAATTGATGCAATCTTTTTCCCTTTCCCTGCTTTTTGTAGTAATCCGCTGATGATTGCTTCGCCGCGCTCAGGCGTGAGAGAATTCATGAGTTTGCCTGCTGCATCGGGATCTGATGCCACATTGCCGTCATAGAGATCGACAGCGTAAATGCTGACTTTGCCTCCAAGTTTTGTGTGCAGGTTTTCTGCTTCTCGTTTAATATAGTCATTTAACCCCCACCACTCATGTACTACGATGAGTACCTTGTCAGACGTTTCATCGGCAGGTATGAAAAATGCATTGCCATCGGTGCCGCCCTTTGTGGGGAACTTAATCATAGCGCCCTTTTGTGCTGTATATTCCAGAGGCAAGGGTGCTTCGTGAGCTGCTTTGAAAGATGCGTTGAGTGCCAGCAGTTGCATACCATCCGGTTTTTTGCAGCAACTTTGTGCGTTGCTGTTGAGGGCCATCATTACAATTGCGCCGAGGCACAGCAGGTGTCGTATTTTCATAAGTACTGTTTTTTTGAATACTGGATTAAATTGAAGTGCAAAAATAAGGCCCCGATTAACTATTGTTATTTTTTAGTAGCGACGCATTCTATCTCTATCAGTGCGTCTTTGGGCAGGCGGGCAACCTGTACTGTTGAGCGCGCTGGTTTAACTCCTGTGAAGTAATCTTTATAGATATCGTTCATTTTTGCAAAGTCATTCAGGTCTTTCATGAAGACGGTTACTTTGACTACATGCTCCATGTCGGAGCCGGATGATTCAAGAACGGCTTTGAGATTTTTCAGTGCCTGATGAGTTTGAGCTGTGATATCATCTCCGGCCAAAGCGCCGGTTGCAGGTGATAGCCCTATCTGTCCTGATGTGTAAACCAAATTGCCGGTTTTTACCGCATGTGAATAAGGGCCGATGGCCTTAGGTGCATCAGTACTTGAAACTGCATATAGTTTTTTACCAGCAGTGCATGACGTAATGATGCAACCGCCAAAACAAATAAGAAACAGTGCCGCGAAGAATTTCATATTATGGCTTTGCAATAAAGATAGTGCGTTCTTTGAACTTTTGCTACAATGTGCCGGAGCCAGCCGGACTGCTTATTAGTTTTTGGAGGTAAGCCGGAGCCAGCCTCATGCGGCTGCCATACCAGCTCAGCATTTCGCCGTCAACAAGTACTACTTCTGCCACGGGCAGTGCCAGTTTGATTTCGTTTACATGCTCCTGCCTGAAAGGGAAGGGCTCTGAAGAGAGCAGTATGAGTCCGGGATTCAGGCTGTTGAGTTCGTCCAGTTCTATAGTGGGGTATCTCATCTGGGCAGCCAATACGTTTTCCATGCCAGCTTTGATGAGCATATCATTAATGAAAGTATCCCCTCCTGCACACATCCAGGGCTTGCGCCAAATAAAATAAGCTACACGTTTTGAGCGGCCTATTTTTTCACGTGCCTGTAGCAAACCATTAAAACCGTTTTCTATCTCGGCAATTATTGTTGCTGCTTGTTCTGATTTCCCGACAAGCATACCTACATTGCGAATCATGGCAAGCGCTTGATCTACGGTTTGAATATCACCTACCCATACCGGGTAAAAGCGTGCCAGCTCTTCAATTTGTTCTTTTGTGTTTTCTTCTTTATTGGCGATAATCAGATCGGGCTGCAGGGAGTGTACTTTTTCTATGTTCACGTTTTTGGTGCCGCCAACACGCGTTTTGGTTTTAAACCACTGCGTAGGATGAACACAGAATTTAGTGATGCCGACAACTTCTTCGTTCAACCCCAGATCGTACAATAGTTCAGTTTGTGATGGCAAGAGCGAGATAATCCGTTTGGGTGGAAAGGCAACCTCCACCTGATTTCCCATCATGTCAGTGAACATTCTGGCCACGGTACATTAATTGAAACGCTTGTAATAAACGAGCAGAAAAAAACTGAGTACGCCATCCAGCAGAAACATATTGCTCATATAGTCAACACTTAGTTTTCCGTTTGCTATGGCAAAGTACAGGCAGGAGTTTAATATAGTAAGCACAATATAGCCGAGTGCACCCCACTTACGAAGATCGCTGGCAGCCATCCAGAAAAAAGTATAGCCGGTAATCCACAGGACTTCGAGCCATGCAATATCTGGGAAGTGCACATGGCGGTCGTCCCAGATGGTGCCTATCAGCCAGATGATATGGAACAGCCCCACCAACGGAAATAATAATGGAGGTTTTGTAATAACATCAGAAACGAATTGTTTGATATTCCGCACAGGTATTGTTTTTGCCTGCTACACACCAAAGTGTGCAGCATCTTTTAGTAGTATTAATGTTAATCAGTGAGATCAAAAGAACTGCCTCAAATCTGACTGTACTGCTTAAAAATGTTCGTCTTTAACCCTTGCTGAATGCATTCAGTATATCGTACTTGGTAAGTATGGTGTACTGGCCACTTTCATCGCGTGCCAACACGGCTCCGTTGTCTTTGTTGATATAATGTGTTAGGCGTTCCAGGGCTGTATCCATCTCTACCACAGGCAATGCATGTTCTTTAACATCGGCCACCAGTTGATCGCGTACATCCGGAATTTCAATCAATTTTTTAAACAAACCAGCCTGAGTAACTGACCCGGTCATTTCATTATCAAGCATCACAGGTATCTGCTCGATATCGTACTTTTTCATCAGTTCCAGTGCATCCATTACTTTGCTGTTCTCATCAATAGTAACCAGCCGGCGGCGCCCCAGTCCGCCTATTAAGTCACGCACGGTCTTCATCTCAAGAAATCCACGGTCCAGCATCCACTCATCATTGTACACTTTGCCTACGTACCTGCTGCCATGATCGTGGAAGATAACGACCACCACGTCGTTTTTTTTCAGTTTGTCTTTTAACTGGCGCATGCCTGCTATCACACTGCCTGCAGAGTAACCAATAAATATTCCCTCCTCACGGGTGATACGGCGTGCCATGAGCGCACCATCTTTATCAGATACTTTTTCGAAGTGATCAATTGCGGCACGGTCGTAATTCTCAGGAAGGAAATCTTCGCCAAAGCCTTCGGAGACATATGGATGTACTTCACCCATATCCAGTTCTCCGGTTTCAAACCACTTCTTCAACAAACTGCCGTAGGTGTCAATGGCCCAGACCTTCACGTTGGGGTTTTGTTCTTTAAGATATTTGCCGGTACCTACAATAGTGCCACCTGTACCTGC
>OMJB01000033.1 GCA_900299255.1 Sphingobacteriales bacterium | reverse complement strand
TACCACCCCTGGTATAACGGCAAGCGCTGGAACTACCCCCTGGAAGAACTGATAGGTGAAAACAGAAAAATGGGCCTGTTACTGCTGGCGTCCATGTACCCCGATGATGCCAGAGATACCGCTGCACTAGGCGGCCCGCCCATGACCGAGTGGCATTTTGATTACAACCCATTTGTACCGGCGGGGAATGCGGTTACCGGCACAGGGCCCGCCAGACCAAACGCAGAAGAAAAAATTACGGAATTGCTGCAAAAAATAAAATCAGAGCCAAACGGCAGGCAGCGCGCCATAGACCTCTGCTGGCTCATACATCTGATACAAGATGTACATCAGCCGCTGCACGTCACATCGCTATTTGACAAGGCACACCCCACAGGCGATGCCGGTGGCACACAGACATGGGTAGTACCCATGCCGCACCAGCAGGCGCAGACACTGCACAGCTACTGGGACGGGCTCATTATGGGCTCAGTGAAACTAAGCGGCAACTATGCCAAGAACCTGCTCGCCGACCCTAAATACCAGTTGGATAAATTATCTGAACTCAAAACAAATACCACCCCTGAATCGTGGATAAAGAACGAAGGCGTGATTATAGGGCGCGAGATTGCTTATATGAATGGCAAGATCAATGGCACAAAAAAATCACCAACAGAGGTTCCACAGAATTACTACGGAGCCTGCATGACCTATGCAGAACGCAGTGTTGTACTTGCCGGAATACGCGTAGCAAACGAGCTCACCAAAGTGTTGAAATAAAAAAGTTGGGTTCCCGCATTGAGAACCCAACCCTGATTTTAATGGTTATATTATCTTAACCCTGTACTGCCTGCTGCACCAGCTGAGCTGCCTCACTGAGCAGAATAGCTGACTGCACTTTGAGTCCGCTGTTCTCAATAAGTTCCTTAGCAGCTTCTGCATTGGTACCCTGCAGGCGCACAATAATAGGAATATTGATGTTGCCTAATTTCTTGTATGCTTCAATAACACCAGATGCTACCCTGTCGCACCTTACAATGCCACCAAATATGTTAATGAGTATTGCTTTTACGTTAGGGTCTTTAAGAATAATGCGGAATCCTGCTTCTACGGTTTGTGCATTGGCACCACCGCCTACATCCAGGAAGTTAGCGGGCTCACCACCTGCCAGCTTAATCATATCCATTGTAGCCATTGCAAGACCAGCACCGTTTACCATGCAGCCCACGTTGCCGTCCAGCTTCACATAGTTCAGGTTAAACTCGCCAGCTTCAACTTCAGTAGGATCTTCTTCGTTCTTGTCGCGCATATCAGCCAGGTCAGGATGGCGCATGAGTGCGTTCTCGTCAAGGTTCATTTTGCAGTCTACTGCCAGTATCTTATCATCAGAGCTTTTGAACAGCGGATTGATCTCCAGCATAGAGCAGTCAAGACCCACATAGGCATCATACAGATTGGTCACAAACTTCACCATATTCTTAAAAGCCTGGCCTGTAACACCCAGATTGAAAGCTATGTTCCTTGCCTGAAATGGAAGCAACGGAAAGCCCGGCTGCACCCACTCCTTGAATATTTTCTCAGGAGTATCATGTGCTACTGTTTCAATGTCCATACCGCCTTCGGTACTGTACATCACCACGTTTTGTTTCTTGGCACGGTCCAGCAGTATGCTCAGGTAAAACTCTTTACGCTCGCTTGGGCCATCATAATACATATCCTGAGCCACAAGAATTTTATGCACCTTCTTGCCCGCAGCACCTGTTTGTATAGTTACCAGCGTATGGCCCAGAATATTTTTAGCAACACGCTCCACATCATCAACACTTTTAACCACCTGTACCCCACTCTGCTCCGGAACTTCCATCATACGACCCTTACCACGGCCACCTGCATGAATCTGCGCCTTTACAACCGCAAATTTTGAGCCCGTATCCGCCGACATCTGACGGTAAGCATTCATGGCTGCATCAGCAGTTTCAACAGCTATACCCTCCTGTGTGGGCACATTATACCTCTTAAGTAATTCCTTTGCCTGATATTCGTGAAGATTCATGATATTATTATGTAAAAATGTAACAATGCGGTAATGTTCAGACTACCTGTTTTTTGAAATTTTGTGCGAATTTAAACTTTTATAACCGAATGTGGCAACAGATTTTTATAAGTGCCGCTGGGAGAACTTCGTCGTATAAGATTTTTTATCACATCACCTGATTCAATTGGTACAATAACACACCAAAACCAGCAAACAAACAGAAAACCGGGCGCTAGTTGGCTCCCCTTGCAGTGGCTTTAAAGTTGTAATCAATCATCTTAAAAATAACACCGTCTTTTACTATGTACAGAAAATACCCATCATACACCACCACTTCAGTCATTTTATGAATATCGCCATCTTTATTGGGACGGGAATACGAAGAGATGGTAATTTCATATACCGTGTCTTTAATGATACCCAGCTTCACCTTCACACAGTCAAAATTTTCATGCGCGTAGTTTTCGGCGTTCACTTTATTAATCTGATACTGCGGTGTAAAACTGGCACCTTCAAACGTGCTGATACTGTCGCGGCTGAAACATAATTTTTGCTTGGTAAGTGCTTTAATCTCTTCTTCTTCCAGCCCGTAAATCTGTGAATACTCATGGCTTACTGAACGCCAGCATTTGAACAAAGACTGGAAAACCTCGGTCGAATCAGCAGACTGGGCGCAACAGGCAGTGCTGCCAAGCAGTAAAAACAGGATTGGGGCTAAGTATTTCTTCATCATTTTGTGCCTTTTAGGATTTGGATTTTGCGTGTGGGTTGATAATCGGATAATTTTTTGACTTCAATTTCGTCTTTTCGCCTTTTCATCAGGCCTTTGGTTACATTTGGGGCCTTTGAATGGATAAACCGGTTCCAGTCATTCTGAATCTTGCCTATATCCACCTGTGCGTTAATATCGTTGATCAGGCTCGTAGCTTTGGAAAATCCGCCTATGTTGTATGCCAGCATCGTTAAAGCATCAAATTCGCTCTGGGTAAGTGATACATTAATGTACTTCTTTACCTGGTCTTCATAGGCAGGTACTTTTTGTTCGATCAATGTTACTGCCTGCTCCCAGGTAACACCGTTTTTCCATTTATAACCCTCGTTAAACGGCACAAAAAAACCAAAGCCAATAGTATAGCCACCATCCCCCAGATTATACAGTGTGGGTGCAAATCCCTCCATTTTTTCCAAGAGGGCATAACCATCCGGCGATAGGTGCATATCGGCAACATCTGTTCTGAGCTCCAGTTTTAATGGCAGTTCTACAGGGGCTACACTGATGTCTGACCGGTATTCAGCCAGATAAGCAAGGTGCGCATTGGTTAGTTCCTGCGCCCCAACTGTGTCGAATGCACCGCTGGCAGCTATATCGGGCACCACTGCTCCTAGTAGCTGAGGTGCTATTCTTCCTGTTACACCCAAAACACTGTGCAGCGCCCCATCCAGAATCAGCGCACCCACTGTATCAAACGCCTGCGAATGCTCCATATCCGGCAAAGGAGCCTGAACTATATTGGGAAGTATTTTATTGACGTTGGGTATTTCCGTTAACCCGCATATACTGGCTGAAGCCAGCAAATCGCTGTCTCGAAGTGGCCTGATCACGATATCAGGAACTGTGACTCCGGCAGGCATCGGCACAAGTAGGCTTTTAATGTCGAGCTGCGCGAGGCCTGAAAATTTAAGCCCAGCCAGGCTATCCGCCTCATGCGAGGCTCTGACAACAACATCCTGAACTACCAAGGCTCTGGGATGAGCAGGTGGCATATTGTCTGTATTAAAAGTAATAGCCGGCCACAATTCCAGATGGCTCATCACTACATGCTCCCGCTCTTGTAGTACTGCCTCTTCCTTTACAGGCTCAATTTTAATTTCAGTTATTGTTTTACCAGCCACAGGAGGTACAACAACCGGCATACTAACTAAGGCTGTTGGTTCATCCGTCTTAAGCCCGGCAATGGTGCCGCTGTTTTGCGGTGTAAAATATACTGTATCTGATGCCGAGATGCCATGATAGAAAACAAACGTAGCACCAAAAACCCCATCGTCACTTAAACGGATTTCTGCTACCCTTGCACACAAATCGTTAGCTATCAATGCCGCCATACCACGGAGATTGGCATTTGCTTCAGAATCTGATACAACCTGAGCATTAAGGTGGCCCAATAATATAACCGGAACAAAGATTAATATCAGGAACAACCGCTTCATGCAGAAAACTACAGGAGTAAATTAATTGAAGATGGCGGCTAAATTAGCAATAAATAGTTTAATAATATAATTAATACTTTATTGACGGCACGCCAATATCTTTCATAAATATACATCACCTGCGCTCGGTATGTTTATGGCGCCCAAATATGTGCAATAACTCATTTTAACCTTGCAACCAAGAATATCATATCTGCCAGTGAAAATGCACAAAAGGCCGGCTTTGCTGAACCAGCAAAGAGCTGTAAACAGCTTTGCTGTGTTCAATCTGAGCAATTGCCCTAAATTTGTGCAACAACAACCAATCCCGGCATGAAATCAATTTTTTGTTTGAAAATTGGGTTATTGGCTAGCCTATTCACATTTGCCCAAAGGCACTTGGGCCCCGTTACCGGATTCAATTTAAAGGAAGCTGAGTATGAAGGCAGCAAAGAAGGCCGGTTTGTGCGCACAGATGGCCTCTCGTGGAAAGAAATAAACAAAGACGGCAGGCACAGCTTCGAAGAATTCAAAAGGGATGAACAATCAGTTTTCCTGGTTGATAAATCAAGGAACTATACGGTACAGCTGCAGTTGCACGAGAACAAGATCTACAGTGACCCCCTGGGCAAAAAGACAGAACTATACACTATTTCACAATCAGAACCGGGAAGGTTTACGCACCTTGCCAATGGGTACAATGTAAACACTGTTACCTACACCGGCGTGCATACAGGCAAATTCTCTCGAATAGCCGGAGGCAACTGGACAGAAGAAAATGAAAAAGGTGTTTACAAATGGACTGAGGAAAAGCGGGAGCAATGGAAAGTAGTACTGACAGACAGTTCAAAAAAAACAACAATTTCAATAGGCCTTGCCAACAATAAAATTGAAAATGAGGTATCAAAAGCACCACTTTATGAAATTACTAAGTCAGCAGCTGGCAGAGTGAAACCTGCTGCAAAAGGCGACAACCTGAAAGAAGTGGAGTATACCGGAACAGCAAACGGCAGATTCCTGTATGAAGGCAATATGAAATGGCTTGAACTAAACACAGAATCCCAGCACCATTTTGTAGAGGTAAAATATGACGAATGGTCGGTCTATCTGACCGACAAAACAAGAAATGTTACTGTGGAGATCAATCTACGTAACAAGAAAATATATTCGGATCCATTTGGCAATAAAACAGAGGCTTACACCATTTCAAAAACCTCTGTTTATTAATAAATCACGCAGGCGCACTTGCGCAACTAGTGTAATTACAAACAGCTTGCATACCCTACTATTAGTATATCTGGCAGGCACGGATTCTGATAATTGTTTTCCAAATACCAATTACATTGATTTACCTTCCTCGAATTGTAAAGTTGTTCTCTATATTGAACCCAAACTTTCTTATTTTTAGCTCGTGAAAAAATACCTCTGCATATTAATCATTTTATCGCCTTTAGTTTTTTCTTTGGCAGTTACCGGGTGTAAAAAGAAGGAAACCAAGGACGAGTTTTCTGACGTAAAAGGCAACTACTTTTCCATTAATCAGTTTATCATTGATCAATGGAACAACTTTGATGATATGCCATTTGTGATTATCAAATCAACAAGGGTAGATGGCGTTACAACAGATAGTGTAATCACCAATTCAGATACGCTGAACTGGGCGCAGATTTTCAACACATTCTCTGCTACGGATATCAGCGACCGGAAGAATCTGGGGCTGTATAATTTCAACCAGTTTGACGATAATCAGGACAATACGCACAACTTCTTTTACATGGCAAAAGATGACGAGCTGTTTACCCAGAAGCTGCTGATAACACTAGATCAACGGACGCTAAGAGTAAAAGGCATTTACATTGAGACCATGAAGAAAACTGTTTTTGACGAATGTACCCAGAAGTTATACTATTCCCCGATACAGAAAGTGCAGATACAAACTGATGACAAACCTCTGTTTGGCAAAAGAAAACACACGGTTGTAGAATGGGATTTCCAAAGGTAACGCCCGGGCGAAGCGATGGCAAATGACAAAAGAAGAATTCAGTAAGATATTACCTTCAATACCCCACCAGCCGGGTTGCTATAAATATTTCAGTAAAGAAAACCAGATCATATACGTTGGCAAAGCCAAGGACCTGCGCAAACGTGTTTCATCATATTTCAACAAGAATATTGAGAACTTCAAGACCAGAAAACTGGTTGGGCTTATCAGTGCAATTGAATTTACGGTAACAGAATCAGAGCACGACGCCTTCCTACTGGAAAATTCGCTGATTAAACACTACCAGCCCAGATTCAACATCGTATTAAAAGACGATAAATCGTATCCGTTTATTGTTATCAAAAAAGAACCTTTCCCTCGGGTATTCTTTACCAGGCGGGTCATCCGCGATGGATCGGAATATATAGGGCCGTTCACAGGGCTTATGCGTGTGCGAGAACTGCTGGAGCTGGTAAGGCAGAATATACCCCTGCGTACCTGCAGCCTTAACCTCACCGAATCAAATATCAGTAAAGGAAAATTCAAAGTATGCCTGGAATACCATCTGGGCAATTGCAACGGGCCCTGCCAGGGATTTCAGAACGAAGCAGACTATAAAGAAAAACTGCAACTGGTGCGCCATGTGCTTAAGGGCAATATTGGGGATGTGATTAAAAGCCTGAAAGAAGAAATGAACAGGCATGCGGCAGCCCTTGAATTTGAAAAGGCACAGATCATCAAGAAGAAAATAGAATCGCTTCAGAACTATCAGAGCCGGTCTGTAGTGGTGAACCCACGGCTTGAAAATGTAGACGTAGCGTGTATACTCACTGACGACACTCACTTCTATGTAAATTATATGATGGTGACTAACGGCAGTGTGGTACACTCAAACACACTACAGATTGACAAAAAACTGGATGAAGAAGATAACGATGTACTTTCGCTGGCGCTGGACAACCTGATGGAAAAGTACCAGAGCATTGCCAGAGAGGTTATAGTGCCGTTACCGGTGAACGTAACAGACCCTGCCATAAAAGTAACAATACCCAAAGCAGGCGACAAAAAGCAGCTGCTGGATATGGCAGTAAAGAACGCACAGATATTCATGCACGAAATACGCAAGAAGGCAACGCTGCTGCTGGGTGAAAAGACCCGTGAAAGCACGATGCTGATACTTGAGGAACTGCAGGAAGCCCTGCAGCTGAGTGAAATACCAGTACACATAGAGTGTTTCGACAACTCCAACTTTCAGGGGTCGTATCCTGTAGCGGCTATGGTATGTTTCAGAAACGGGCTTTCATCTAATAAAGAATACCGTCATTTTCATATAAAAACAGTTGAAGGCATCAATGACTTTGCCAGTATGAGCGAGGTGGTGTATCGCAGATACAAGCGCATGCTGGATGAGAAAGAATCGCTGCCGCAGCTGGTTATTATTGACGGAGGAAAGGGCCAGCTGGGTGCCGCCCTGGAGAGTATCGAAAAACTGGGCCTGACAGGCCGCATGGCCCTGGTCGGCCTTGCCAAGAAAGAAGAGTCTATTTTCTTTCCCGGCGATAGCGAGCCGGTGCAGCTTCCTTACGACTCGCCTGCACACCTGCTGGTACGCAGGATACGTGATGAAGTACACCGTTTCGGCATCACCTTTCACAGGCAGATCCGCAGCAAGGGGACATTTAAAAATGAACTTGAAGAAATACCCGGCATTGGTGAGAAGACAGCTACAGAACTGCTTACTGCTTTTCGCTCAGTAAAGAATATCAGCACACTAACAGAGCGTGAACTGACAAAAGTAATCGGAGCATCAAAAGCACGGGTGGTTTTCGATTATTTTCAGCAAAAACTTAAAACACAAAATTAACGCTGCCAAAAATACCGAAGTACTTCCAGGCTGGCTCACTCTCTTCAAGAGCAGGTGTTACGCGCCATACCAGGTCTATTCGGAATAGCTGGAAAATATTGGAGATACCTGTGCCTAGTTCCAGATAGGGATCGCCCCTTAGTGTTCTGAACTTATATTCGCCACTGTGTTCAATATTGAGCGCAATGTTCTCATCGCTCAGCCTGCCAAAGAGCCCTTTTGCTGTCCAGAACTGCCGCCATTTCAGGCGCTTCAGCAACGGAATGCGGTTAAAAATACCCCCGCCCAGGTTGTGCTCAATAATTACACCTGCGTATTCGTCGCTGATGAACTCATAGGTATTCATCATCTGAAATGCATACTTATTGTAGTACTGGAATTCATTGCCGGGGTGAATTTCCAGCAGCGGATAAGGTAGCTTGTTAAAGTACTTACCCGCAAAAACGTTGTAATACAAATGGCCCAGCGGCGGTATATTTATATCCTCGGTTATTGACAGGCGCAGCCGCTGATAGTCGTAACCGCTGTTGAGCACATCTTTAAGCCCGGCTGTGAATTCCAGGTTCACAATAGGGTACTTGCTGCCTATATTCCAGCGCTGGTAAAGCCCTTCCACATAATCCTCCTTGTATGCATAACGCAGGTTCACAGACACTTCGCTTGCCACAACACTTTTTGATGTATTGCCCCTTTGGTCATGAAAAATACCAGAATCGGGCAAGGGCTTGTAGGGCGTAAATTCCTGATGATGGACACTGAATGTATGGCTGAATCCCGAGAAATATTCCTTGTAAAAGTCTATCCGCTGCTCATCTGTAAAAGCAAGTTTCCACGGAATGCCGCTTTTACGGAAGAAGGTACTGAAGATATTATCACTGCCTAACTGATCGTAGTAGTTTATACTGTGCAGCACATCGTGTGTATAGTAGGCGTTGAGGGTTGTCCATGGCTTGCGTTTCATTACCCACAGCCCGGTAAAGCCGTATTTAAACCTGTCGTCGGTGGTGCCATATGCCAGGTAGCCAGTAAATTTCAGGTCTTTCAGTTTACGGGGCGTACCCATGGAAAACCTGAAGCGGCTGCCTTCAATAACATTTGAACTGTAAACATACCAGTAAGGGCCAAGCTGTATGGGCCCAATATCCTTTACACCACTTGCCAGAAAAGTAATGAGATTTTTATAGTAGGTGGTAATAGGCATTTTATTAATGGTATCAACCATTTTATTGATAGCTTTTTCATTTTTCGTAAGCGAATCAGGCCTGTTTTCCGCCCACCAGTCGTCAGATTTTTTCTTAGCGGAATCAAGCGTCACAACACGCTCTTTATAGTCAGGATTGCTGAACATCTGCGGCACTGACGGGTCATTTACTTTTACGTGATGGTAAGTGGTTGTCTTGCGGCCGATGAAGCCAGGAAGGCGCTTTGAATTGTAAATGGTGAAGTTGGCAATAAACTTTTCCTTCAGCGGAAACCAGAAACTGTCTACCGGAGCAAACTCCTGATAAACACTAATGCGGTCAACCCAGTTCACGTTAGCGAGTGCAGAGATATCCATGCTCATACGCTGAATTGCATACACAGAATCAACCACCCAAAAGTCGCCGGTGAAACAGTTTTCCTCTGCACGCCTTGGGCGGAACTGCACCAGAATGACGTTGTGGCCGTAAACCACCTCGGTATCACGTATTTTGTATTTGTAGTAGAATAGCCCATCGTCACTGATAGGGCTCACAAATTTTTTGTCAAATACCGGAACAAAATTGCGGTAGACATTTACGTTCTGATGCAGTGTACCTAGGTACTTTACCACGCTCTCATTGTTCACGCCCTTAACCATGCTTGCCTTAATGATCTCCTTGTCTTTCTTCGGAGATCGCTGAAAATAATAGTCAGACAACGACTCTGTAAGGTACAGCGGCAGATACGGCTTGGATTCAGATACGGTATCCAGATTGTCGTAAATGAAGGTGTAATTTTTCAGGATGGGTATCTTGCCAAACTGAGATTTGGTAAGCCTTTGCAGGTCGGCCTCCAGCCGGTTGTATGCCTCATATTTGTAATTCTCTGTCCTATCCGGATTGTTATAGGGTTTTCGTTCTATTATGTGACGCAGCAGAACTACCGCTGGGTCTTCACCGGCATCAAAAACAAACTCATTCAAACTGGTATTTGCACGCTCCAGCTCTATAATATAGTTGTAGTCGTGCTGCCCTTTGCGAAGCACCTTTATAACTGGTGAATAACCTATAGCCCTGACAATAAAACTGTCTGAAGGAAGCCTGGGCAGATTGAAAATGAAATTACCATCCAGATCAGCGGCGGTACCAGTAGCGGCACCCTTGCCTAAAAAAGCAATTGTTGCAAATGGTATTCCCTCGCCGGTATTCATGTCAACAGCCTTGCCATTGATTATATAGCCGCTGTGGGCCAGCGCATGTGCCGGAGAATCGGGCTTTGGGGCAGCGGGTGTTTTGAGAATCAGATTTGCAGTATCAACAAACGGCAGAGAATCCGTTACCTGAGCAGATAACGTAGTGCCGATGAATAACATGCAAACAAAAAAAATCCTGGCCAGCCCCATAGTTGACAACAATATTAAGCAATGTTATCAATCACCAACCAATATAAAAATAAAGAAACTTTACTGGCCTATTTATTGTTCCGAATAGGGTTATAGCTATCTTTGCGCCTTAAAAAAAATTTTGGCTTCAAAGATAAAGGTTGCCGCGGTCAGTTACCTGAACACAAAACCACTGCTTTACGGCATTGAAAAAAGCAGCCTAATCAATGAAATTGAACTGGTTGTAGATTATCCATCGGGCCTGGCAAAAAGCCTGCAAGACGGGACAATAGACCTTGCTTTGCTTCCGGTTGCGGCAATTCCATCGGTACCAGGTGCAAGAATTGTGAGCGACTACGGTATCGCCGCAGATGGCAACGTGGTATCTGTCGCCATCTTCAGCCAGGTACCCATGGAGCAAATCACCTCAGTATACCTTGATTACCAGTCCAGAACTTCTGTAAGGCTTGCTCAGCTGCTACTGGAACACTACTGGAAAAAAGAGGTAGCATACAAGCCAGCCAGCGAACACTTTATTGAATACATAAACGGAACCAGCGCTGCTGTAATTATAGGCGATAGGGCATTGCAGCAACTGCACAATTTCCCTTATGTATATGACCTGTCGGCGGCATGGAAAGAATATACCGGGCTTGATTTCGTTTTTGCGGCGTGGGTTGCCAACAAAGAACTGCCAGGTGATTTTATTCAAAAATTCAATGAAGCTAATTCTGTGGGAATTGGCCACCTGCCAGAGATCATTTCTGAAAATCCTTTCCCATGGTATGACCTAAGAACTTACTACACCGAAAACATCAAGTACCTTATAGATGATGAGAAGAAAGCCGGGCTGAACCGTTTTCTGAGCCTGCTCTGATCTTTAGGCCGCTACTTCTTTTTCTTTCTTGGAATGTATTGAACAGGCGCTTTTGCCGACGATGGTTTTTCTTTTTGACTGGCAGCTTTTTCCTCGGTCTTTGTTGATTCTGCGACCAATTGGTTGAGCTTGTCGATTTCGGGGGCGGTGAAGTATCGCCAGTGGCCGAGGGGCAGATTACCCAGCTGCACATTCATGATTCGGACGCGCGTCAGCTTCACGACCTGATAACCCAGAAACTCACACATACGCCTGATTTGCCTGTTTAGCCCCTGTGTAAGAATAATACGAAACCTGCGGCCACCCTCATGCCGAACAAAACATTTTTTAGTTTGAGTGCCCAATATGGGTAGCCCACCGCTCATCTTCTTCACAAACTCGCCATCAATTGCCTTGTCTACGGTAACCACGTATTCCTTTTCATGGTTGTTGCTGGCACGCAGAATTTTATTGACAATATCTCCGTCGTTGGTAAGAAATATCAGGCCATCTGAATCCTTGTCAAGCCTGCCAATCGGAAAAATGCGTTTGGGGTGGTTGATAAAAGTAATGATATTCGTTTTGTCTTTTGTATCAGTGGTTGAGGTAATACCCTCAGGTTTATTAAAAGCAATGTAAATGGGCCGTTTTTTGCTTACTTTCAGTGGTTCTCCATCAATTTCTACAGAATCGCCCGGCACTACTTTAGCCCCCGGCAACACCAGCTCCCCATTGATGGTGACACGCGCCATCTCAATCAATTTATCGGCCTCCCTTCTGGAACAAAAGCCTGTGGCGCTGATGTATTTGTTGAGGCTAACCTGATCGTCTCCCATAAGTGCAAAAATACCTTTCTTTTGACTTTAAAGATACTCCCGCCTACTTTTGGCTATCTGCATCATACTTTATAGTATTGCAACATGAGCCAACTACAGGAATTTAACGACTACAGAAGCAAAATGAACGAGGTGATACTGGGCAAGCAAAACCTGGTCATCAACCGGTTGTTCAACCTGGATACAAACACATACGCAGAAGGTGCACTGAACACAAAAACAAAGGAAATGCTTGGCCTGGTGGCCAGCATGGTACTGCGCTGCGACGACTGCATAAAATACCACCTTGTAAAATGCCATGAGCAAGGGCTTACAACTGCTGAAGTGTACGAGATATTCGCAGTAGCAAACATAGTGGGTGGTACTATTGTGATACCACACACAAGGAGGGGTGCGGAGTTTTGGGAGGAACTCATTGCAAATACATAAAGTTGCTTCATTGCTCGTTTATATCCTTACAGAATGTTGACCAATGTAGGTTGCGTACGCACGATATTGAGTGTAATCATTGTATTCACGATGATACAAAAGGCCTGTGCGCAATTGCCCGACGATTCGCTCAAAATCCATTGTATACAACTCTGGAAAAAAGACCTTATTAGCAACAATCCTTCAAATACAGCAGTTATTCAAAACACCGTTAACTATACTAAAGAATTATTTCGTGATTTTTTTGTTAATGAGAAAATATATAAAGTAGGAGTAGATCATGGCGGATGGCTGGTTGATGACTAATGGGATGTACGTATTTACTCAGTAAATATCAATACCGGCAAACATACTGACTTACTAAATCAAAAAAAATTCAATGAGGAATTCGATAAAAGCAATCTCCCTTTTACCAATCTTGATAAATCCTATTTCTACCTGATACTGAATGGAATTGCAACAAAGAATATAACTTCTCCGGAAATAGGCTATTATAAAAGTTTACGTAAGAATTCTGTATTAATGGCTTCAAAAGATTACAACTGGCAGTTCTGGTATTTCGATAGGATTTCTTATTACGACAACATTGATTATAAGAAACACATAGACAATTCCGGCAAAAACAAAATCTACATTGGTGTGACTTATTACCTGAATGGAAAATCGGTGCCAACCATTTACGAATTCAACTTTGACAGCAAGGGGCCTCTAAGCAGTTGCAGAAATTTCGAACTGCAATAAGTGCGCTTCACACTTGTTTAAAAAAACATTAACACTTTAGGTAAGGAATAACTTATGGAAAATTGCCTATCCTGCATCTGGCATAGAAAGCCACTTTTATGCGATATATGCTTAGGTCATTGCTACTGCTTTCTGGCACCCTCAGTTGTTCTCAGATTTACTCGAATGCTACACCCGTTTTGAGCACCCCAGCAATCAATGAAAAGATTGACAGCATAGTTATTATCAAAAACACACGGCAGATGTCCGTCTTTCATAAAGGCAGGTTATTGAAATCTTACCGTGTGTGCCTGGGGCCTCAACCTATAGGAGCCAAACACTTCAAAGGAGATGGCAAAACCCCTGAAGGGTTATACTACATTAATGGCAAGAATCCCGGCAGCCATTACCACAAGGCACTAGCCGTCTCCTATCCCAGTCCCGGAGACATGAAATATGCGGCGGCTCATGGACTGCCAGCAGGCGGCGATATCAAGATACACGGACTGCCCAATGGTTTTGGCAAAGATGGCCAGGACGATGTTAAAGATGATTGGACACTAGGATGTATTGCACTTACAGACGAAGCTATTGATGAGGTGTACAATCATGCAGCAGTCGGCACTCGAGTAAATATTTTGCCCTGACTGCGGTGTTGTGCTGTATGAATTTTAAAAAGCCTTACAATTTAAATGCTGTTATAGCAATCCCTGAATTCGTTTGTACCCCACTGAAAGCCGGGGATGAATAAAGGCTCTGCATGAACAACCTTAATCAATTATTGGCTAGTTTTTCTTCCAGCTCCATCACCATTTCAAATACCTTATCGCATTCTGCCGATAGTGAATCGAAACGAGTAGAAACCTGCCTATACTTTTCATCAACTTTGAGGAACTCTTCTTTGTTTGCATAGAAAGCAGGGTCAGCCAGCTTAGCTTCCAGTTCTATTTTTTCTGCCTTAAGTTTATTGATTTCCTCTTCAAGCTTCTGGAACTGTTTCTGTTGTTTCTGCAGTTCTTTGCGCCAGGCATTCTGCTGCTCATTGTTAATGCTCGCCTTTGGAGATGCCTTTTCTTCTTTTTGGGACTGCGGAGCTGCTTTAGGTGCAGGAGACGATGCCGCATTGAGGCGTTTCAGCTTGTCCTGATGCCATACATGCCACTCATCGTAGCCGCCGTTGAATTCGTTTATCTTCCCTTCTTCGATGTTCCATATTTTATTGGCAGTCTTACTGATAAAATAACGATCGTGCGAAACAATGATCAGGGTGCCTTTATATTTATTGAGCGCTTCAATCAGCATTTCCACCGACTGCATATCCAGGTGGTTGGTAGGCTCATCGAGCAACAGGAAGTTGCCCTTGGCTGCAATCACCTTTGCCAGTGCCACCCTCGCCTTCTCACCACCCGACAGCACTTTTATCTTCTTAAATACATCATCACCGCTAAACAGAAAGCAACCCATCAGCTGCCTGAGTTCCAGTTCATTTTTGCCACTGCCACACATCTTCATCTCTTCAAGAATCTCATTCTCTACCGTCAAAGCCTCCAGCTGGTGCTGAGCGTAAAAACTTTCCTCTACATTGTGCCCCCACTTGCGCTCCCCGCCGTGCTCTTCCTGACCCGTAATAATACGCAGCAATGTAGATTTTCCTTTTCCGTTGGCACCAATCAATGCTATCTTGTCGCCCCTTAATATTTCAGCGCTGGCACCGTCAAATATGGTAAGGCCGCCGTAATTCTTTGAAACATCCTTCAGTTCGCAGATTATTTTACCCGGCTGCACTGCCACGTCAAAGTTGATGTTCATGGATGGCAATGATGCATCGGGCGCCTCTATTACCTCCAGTTTGTCCAGCCGCTTTATGGCACTCTGTGCTGCTGCCGCCTTGGTAGCTTTTGCCCTGAATCGTTCTATAAAACGTTCCTGCTGCTTTATATAATCCTGCTGATTTTCAAATGCCCTTTGCTGCAGCACCATCCGCTCCTGCTTCTCCTTCTGGAAAAACGTATAATTTCCACTATACTGATGCAGGTCGCGCTGCCAGACCTCTACTATTTTTGTCACCATCCGGTCGAGGAAGTACCTATCGTGCGAAACAATAACGACACTTCCCGGATAACTGATTAGATACCTTTCCAGCCATTCAATAGAGGGAAGATCCAGGTGGTTGGTAGGTTCATCGAGCAGCAACAACTCGGGCTGCTGTAGCATCATTTTCGCCAGCAATACCCTCATTCTCCAGCCTCCGCTGAATGTATCGTAGGGGCGCTGCAAGTCTGCGGTTGAAAAACCAAGGCCTTCCAGCACCTCCGCCGTCCTGTGTTCCATTTCATATCCCCCTGCTACTTCAAAATCATGCAGCGCATGACTGTAATCGTCCAGTAATTCTTCGTCATTCGGGTTTGTTTCCAGTTCTTTGATCAGCTTTTCCATCTTTCGCTCTACTTCATGAGCTTTTTCAAAAGCCTGCATGCCTACCTTAAGGATGGAATCATTGGTAGAAAAACTCAACAGATCCTGATTAAAAAAACCAAGAGAAACATCTTTGGGTTTGTTGATCACACCACTTTCAACAGTGTAAAAACCCGTCATTAATCTCAGTAGGGTTGATTTGCCGGTACCGTTACTGCCCACAAGCCCAATCCTTTCACCGGTTCCTATTTGCCAGCTTGCATCTTCCAGAATAGCTCTGGCACCAAATGAAAATGTAATATTTTGTAATGAGATCAACATAAGGGCGCAAAGGTAAGGCAAAACTCAAAAGGGAATGCTCAAAAGTATTTATGTTAAGGAGTTTGCCACTCCACATCTCCATTGCTATTTTTTCATAATGCATGAACTTATATTGGTTCCCAAAAGAAATCTTATATCGCTTTGTTCCTTTACTTTTGCAGTGAAATTGAATCAAATGAAACCAGTTTATATCATCATAGTTGTGCTCATAGCTACATTGAGCAGCTGCGGAAATGCCGGCAATACCAACAATGGCAACACAGACTCAGCAAAAGCAAAATCACCAACTGCGCAGGAACCTGCACAAAGTAAGCTGAGCGAAGGCGGCACCGGCAAACTGGTTACGGTACTGTTGAAATATTATCTGCTGAAGAATGCACTTGTGGCAACCAAAGCAGCAGACGCGGGCGCTGCTGCAGCCGGGCTGCAGGCAGCGGCCGATAGTATGCAGTCTTTCATAAAGGCAGACACAGTTAACAACAAAACACTGGCTCCCTTTCTGGATACAATTGTAAATCAGTGCAAGGCCATTGCCAGTATTAGTGATGAGAGTTGCGAGAAGCAGCGTCTGTCGTTTGGTACTATTTCCAGTGCCTTTTATGGCCTGCTGAAAAACGCCGGACTTAAGAATGGCCACGTGTACCACGAATATTGCCCTATGGCATTTAACGATAAGGGTGCATTCTGGCTCAGTGATGAAAGCGAAATCAAAAACCCCTACTTCGGCAAAAAAATGATGGAGTGCGGAGAAGTTATTGATTCGCTGTAACCATAAAATACAAAACTTAATTTTCTATTTATCACTCATGAGCCATTTTCTTCGTTTCCTCTTATTTGCAGTTTTATTGTTACCGGCTTCCGCAATTGCCCAAAAAACCACTTTGAGCGGCTATATGCGCGATGCTGGCACCGGAGAATCTATTGTTGCCGGGTCAGTGTATGTAAAAGAGGCTACTCAGGGAGCCCAAACCAACAACTATGGATTTTATTCAGTGTCAGTGCCGGCGGGCAAATACACAGTCATTTTTTCTTTCGTGGGCTACAAAGCCATTATTAAAGAAATGGACCTGAGTACCAGTGTTACTTTTAATGCAGAACTGGAGAGCACCACAACAATGAAAGAGGTAAGTGTAACCAGCCAGAGAAAAGATGAGAATGTGAAGAACGCAGAGATGGGGACAGTTACTTTGTCTATGGAGAGAATTAAAAACCTACCGGTATTATTTGGCGAAGTTGATGTATTAAAGACCCTGCAGCTATTACCGGGAGTGCAGTCTGCCGGCGAGGGCAATTCAGGTTTTTATGTGCGTGGTGGTGGCCCTGATCAGAATCTGGTTTTGCTGGACGATGCTGTTATTTACAATACCGGGCATCTGTTCGGTTTCTTTTCGGTATTTAACTCCGATGCCATTAAAGATGTAACACTCATCAAGGGCGGGGCACCGGCCAACTATGGAGGCAGGCTTTCTTCGGTTGTGGATGTGAGCATGAAAGACGGCAACATGAAGGAATACCATGCGGAAGGAGGAATAGGTATTATAGCATCCCGACTGACACTTGAAGGGCCAATCAAAAAAGATAAAGGCTCATTTATGCTCGCAGGCAGGCGCACTTATATTGATGCTCTTGCCAGGCCGTTTTCCAGCAGGCTGAAAAATACGGGCTATTACTTTTATGACCTTAACCTTAAGGCAAATTATAAATTCAACAACAATAACAGGCTCTACCTGAGCGGCTACATGGGTATTGATAAGTTCAAGTTCCAGAACGAACGTGGAAGCTTTAAGGCAGACATACCGTGGGGAAATAAAACAGCATCGCTGCGCTGGAACCACCTGTTCAGCGACCGGCTGTTTGCCAACACTACGCTTGTATACAACAGTTACAATTTCGCCTCCAATTTCACGCAAAATAATTTTGCCATTAAGATAGCTTCAGGCATCAGGGATTATAATTTTAAAACAGACCTCGACTACTATTCCAGTGGCAATCACCACTTCAAGGGAGGTCTGGCTTACACCTATCATAAGTTTACGCCCAACCAGATATCAGGCAATATTGACACAATTGCCCTTACCCCCAACAACGCTTTTGTTAAATATGCACACGAAACCGGTATTTATGTGCTCGATGACTTTGAGCCGCTTAAATGGTTGAAAATTAATGCAGGGCTCAGGTATTCCTGGTTTCAGCAGGTAGGGCCGTACACAGGTTATAAGCGCACTCCTACCGGCACAATAATTGACAGTACTGTGTACGGAAGCGGCAAACCAGTTTCAGACTATGGCGGATGGGAACCAAGGCTGAACATGCGTTTCCAGGTCAATGATGCTTCGTCTATAAAAACCAGCATTTCCCGCACCTATCAATACCTGCATCTTGTATCCAATAACGGCACTACTCTGCCAACTGACGTATGGGTACCCAGTACATTCACTGTGAAGCCACAATTGGCATGGCAATATTCAGCGGGCTATTTCCGCAACTTCCTCGATGATAAACTGGAGACATCGGTTGAAGTGTATTACAAACGAATGGAAAATCAGGTGCAGTACAAAGACGGATATGTGCCTAACACTATTGAAGACCCTGAACTGTCTTACGTATTTGGAACAGGCACAGCATATGGTGCCGAATTCTTTATCAATAAAACCCAGGGCAAGTTCACCGGCTGGCTGGGATATACACTTTCGTGGACCTACCAGAAGTTCCCTGACTTGAACGGCGGCGAATCGTTCCCTGCGAAATATGACCGCCGGCACGACATCTCCTTGGTAGGGAGCTACGCCTTTAATAAAAAATGGACTGTATCCGGGGTTTTTGTGTATGGGTCAGGTAATTCCATTACGCTCCCTACAGCCTATTATATAGTAGAAAACCAGGTAGTACAGTACTACAGTAAAATAAACGCTTACCGCATTCCTGCCTATCACAGGCTCGACTTATCTGCAACCTATACTCCGCAGCATAAGACACCACGAAAGTGGCAGGGAAGCTGGGCATTCTCTATTTACAATGTGTATAACAGAGCTAACCCTTACTTCTTATATGTAGACACAGAAGGTTCTATAGATAAAGGTGTAAAGGTCAAAGCCTATCAGGTTTCTATTCTGCCTATTATTCCAAGCATTACCTACAACTTCAAGTTTTAGCACCACAGCTTCTGTTGTTGTTGAGATGTGCTGCAAATAGTTAACTTTGTTATCTCATTGAATCGCTAAAAACAACCGATAATGCTGAGATCATTTTTAACCGCAATTGCAGTAACGTACAGCAGTATTTTGTTTGCCCAGGAAAACTCAACTGATAAGCAAGTAATGAAAGCTGCAGAAGGGCAACTTGAAGCATATTTAAGCAAGATCAAACCCGGCCATGCAGCAGAATTCGGATTCAGAGAGGGCGATGACCTTGAAAACTGCGGAATAGCGAAACCGTATCGCCTACTAACTTTTAATACAGAATATTATTCCGGCTCCATTAATGAAAACGGCAACTACGTCGATATTAAAAATGAGTGGAGGGTGCCTGTTACTGTAAAAGGAGAACACCGGGCCTTGCTTACAGTAAACGGTAACCCGGGCAACTTTGATGTGGCAGGCATGGGTGGTGCAGAACTGGCTAAAGAACTGGAATTAAAAAGTGCACCTTACAATGATAACGACGAGTATTATATCCTGAGGATTTACCCGTTGTCAGCTGATTTTTTTGTAGCCGAACATGATCATTCTTTCGCTGAGACTGAGTTTGTACCACTTGAATCAGCAAAAGCTGCAATCCCGGAAATAAGAAAAAGTACTAAAACAACTTACACGCTGGAAGAAGTGCAGGATATTGTAAAAAGAGAGTTGAAGCAGGGGGATGTAAAACCATTGCCTAAGAAAAAAGTACCTGCAAAAAAACGTACAAAAAAATAAGAACTGAAGCGTCTACCCAATATATGGCTGTGTTTGTTGCTGACTGCGCACGGTTCGGCACAAATACTCACTTTCCCTACAGTAGTGCAGGAACAGAACAACTGGTGCTGGGCGGGGTGCAGTAAGTGCATTCTCAGTTATTACGGCAATACATTTACTCAGTGCACTATTGCTGACTATACACGGCGCACCATCACCTGGGGCAATATGGGTACAACCGATTGCTGTACCAATCCGCACCTGGGTTGTGACAGTGCCAACTATGAGGCTGGCCACGCCGGAAGCATTCAGGACATACTGCAGCACTTCGGACAGATACAATCAATTGAAAAAACCGGCCCGTTAACGCAGGCGCAGATTACCAGCCTGGTTGCGAGCAACAAACTTTTTATTGCCTTCTGGAGCTGGTATTCCGGCGGCGGCCACTTTGTTGTTGGCCATGGGATTAACTCAAATTACATTTACTACATGAATCCCTGGCCTGGTGAGGGTGCCAGCATAGCCAGCTATAGCCAGATGGTGAATGACGGTAGCCACAGCTGGGATTACACCCTTTCAATAACTACACTACCTTCTGGTGTGCCGGAACTTTCATCGCACGATCAACAATTTTTCTACCCCAACCCAACTGATGGCATTATCCACTTCCCGGTTGGTACGTCAACAATGTATATATACCTCTACAACACTTCGGGGCAATGTGTTTATACAGTAACTACCACTCCCGGTAGTGTTACAGATGCCGACCTTTCCAACCTACCCAAGGGCATATACCTTGTTGACAAAATCAGCCAAAACGGCTGGCGAACGCACTCAAAGCTGGTGTTGCAATAGCTTTAGCGCTTGTTTTAGAGCGTCAGGTGCCGCATCCTTCCACTTAACAAGTTTATCAACGATTGCCTCAATGCTGGTATAGTTTCCATCAAATAACCTAACATTTGAACCGTGCATCAGACACAAATACCAGGGGAACAAAAAGCAGCAAATATCCTTTCCAACAAGCTTCTGCCCCCTCAACCCAGTTTAAGCTAAGACTGATCTTATTAGCAACAGCCTCAAATAAGCAGTTTGTTCATTAAGCAAATACTTTACCATGAACAACACCTTCACTTTGTCAACATAAAAACATTGCCTATAAAACAAAAGAAGCGGCCTCAATGAGGCCGCCTCCTGTTATTTAAAGACCTAATTATTCTTATTTGCCAGATGGGTTACCATTTCTTAAAGTCATGATAACACGACGGTTCTTAGCCCTGCCTTCAGATGTAGTGTTAGGCGCAGCTGGTTCTTCTTCACCGTGGCCTACAGTAATCAGGCGCTTGTCTTCAATACCCATTTCTTTCAGGTATTCCTTAACTGCCTGAGCACGTTTGTAAGAAAGTACTTTGTTAGAAGAAGGAGTACCGATATCATCTGTATGGCCATCAATTACGATGTATGAAGTCTTGTTATCGTTCAACTCAAGAACTGCTTCTTCAAGGATATCCAGTGAAGATTCGTGAATCTGAGTTTTACCAAGATCGAACAGGATCGGAGTTGATGGATCGATAGCTGGCTGACGTGGTTTCTCAACCGGAGGAGGAGGAGGAGGAGGAGTAACCAGAGTTACATCAGAAGCTGCACCAGAACAATTGTTGGCAGAAACAACGATGTTAGTGTATTTACCACCACACAGGCCAGTCAATGTCAGTTTGTTATCAGGACCAACATTGCCAGAGTAAGCTGGCTGTGCCGCATCGTTGTAATTGTAGTTAACAACAACAGCCCTGTTAGATCCGATACCAACCAAAGTGATTGTACCATCGCATTTACCGTAAGCTGTAGGGTTAGTCATATTAGTAGCACTGATTCTTATTACAGGCTCATTCAAAACAACAGTAGTAGGAGCTGAATGCTTGTTGCCAATGTGCGCAACGATATCTGTATAATAGCCAGCACACATATTAGTCATTTTAATAGAACCGTCAGCACTTACAACACCATTATATGCTGTCTGAGGAATACCATTCAACTGATAAGAAACTGTAACAGATTTACCGCTTGGTAAGCCATAAAGTGTAACACTTCCATCACATGCACCACAAGCAGAAGGATCTGCCTGATCTATAAATGTAATAGCTGGTGCAGGGCTCTTCTTACCAAAGAAGAAACGAACACCCAGGTTTCCACCATACGAAGTACTTGCACCTGAAGAAACACTGTTCAGAGATGAATTGTAAGAACCAACTTTATCAGTAAGCCTGTAACCAGCAGGTACAGAATTATTAAATGGCTGATAAAGGAAATAACCGCCAATATTCAACGCACACCAGTCAGACAGGAAGTAATTCAAACCTGGCTGAAACAGGAAACCGACAGAACCTGTAGAATACGAAACGGTACCTTTCTTTGTATCAGGCTCAACCTGAAGGCCAACATTGTAACCTTGGTTGTACTGAGATTGGAAATAACTATGTACATCACCGCCCGGATTCTTGCTGCTAAAAGCACTCTGAGTTATCATGTAATCTTTAGAGCTTGGGGTTACGCCATTGTCATAAACGTATGGTTTACCATCTCCTGGTTTTGTAGCCTGATAAATTGCTTCGTAATCAAAAGCAGCATCTGTCTCGTAAGTATTCTTGTACTGTACATTGTACAGGATACCTGCGTCGGCAGTAAAACCAAACCTCCTGGAGAAACGTGCCTTGTATTTCAACAACAGAGGAATGTTGAGGTTGTCAATAGTGATTTTCTCTTTGATCTTATCCGGATCATTGTTCACTTTGCTGTGTGTATTTATCACCTGACGGAACGTATTGCCCATACCATCGGTAGACTGATACTGCACACCAAAGTCAGCCAGAGTAAGGTCACCGGTCTGGTTCATGTACATCAAACCAGCACCAATACCAAAGTGGCCCCTTTTACCGAAGAAGTAACCCAGCTGTATATCTCCACCATAAGTCATTCCGTTATCAAACTTCAGTTTGCCGGTATTGTTGCCAGCTATGCCATTGGTATAGTTGGCAGCTGTATTGGCTACGTTTAGCTCCTGGGTTAGTACGCCCCCGATTGCATTAATATCCACTACCCACCTAGACAGCAGGCTGTCATTTTTATACCACCTTCTTTTATGATGACCGGAGTTATTTGCATTAGCATTATTATCCTGTGCGTAAGTTACAGCCGCACCATTTACTGCTAATAAGAAGAAAAATAATTTTTTCATCTACGATATTTTTAATTTTTGAATAAATTAATTTTTTACGAACCTTGTTGCTGTTACTTTAACACCGTCACGATAACAATCTACCAGGTATATACCTGCAGGAAGTTCAGCAACGTTAATGCTTGCTTTGTTATTAACCAATGATTGAACATCGAGTTTCTGACCAAGCAGGTTCGATACTTCTACTTTAAAATTACCACCGGATACAGTTGCTACTTCGATATTCACAACATCTTTTGCTGGGTTTGGATATACTTTCATATCAATAGCTTCGCTGTTGACATTGCTGATTCCTGTTGGCTTGTTGTAATAAGATTTCTGCCAGCAGTCACCTTTTTTAGTAATTACCCAGTACAGTTTGTGATTGAAATCAGGGTTGTCATTGTTATAGTTCTGATTGATTTCACCTGTAAGTGTTGTTGACATCAGCGTAGCTGCATCATCATAACCCCACTGGTAAGAGTCGTTATCATTTGACAAACAGATAAACTGCCTGTTGAAGTAAACAACTTCAGGGTGAGGAGCATAACTTGAATTTACATTAACTGTGTAAGAATTGCTGATAGGGCAATTGTAACCATATACATTGGATGTCAAAGTGATTACCGCAGTACCTGGGTTATTGAAGTTAACCACGCAATTCTGGCCGTAGTTGCTTACTGAGAATATGTCGGCACCTGTTGCAGACCAAACGTTGTGTACTTTAGGATCAGGCATTGAAGAACCAAAATTCTGGAACTGTGTACCTGAGCAAAGAACATTTGGAGAGAAAGTAGATATTGGCGGAACAGGAGGCGTTGGCTTAACTGTTACCTTAACTGACTGTGTGCCTAAGTTGCTGCAACCGTTAATAGTCAGCCTGTACACATAATAAACATCTATTGGAGACAATGTAGCATTGTTCAGTGTCTCGTGAATCTGGCCAGTACCAATACCCACGAATGCAGTAGCAGGAGTGATGTCTGAAATAACAGGGCGATTCCATGCATACAATGCTCCCGGAGTATAGCTAGCAGGAGTGTAGTTGAACTGAGAACCACTGCAGACAGTACCTGTGAAAGGAGCAATCAGCTTTGGAGTAGGGTTAACTTTTACAGTTACGTCCTGAGTATTAGAACAGCCGTTTGCAGTAATAGTATAAGTATACACTACATCTACAACTACATAAGTAGAGTT
>OMJB01000032.1 GCA_900299255.1 Sphingobacteriales bacterium | reverse complement strand
CTGCCAAGCTCTGCAACAATAACTGATGCAAGCTCACATACAATGACAGTTAACTCATTCACCAGCAACCCATCTTCTACAGGCGTACTGAGCGGTGGTGGTTCACAGACACTTACTGTTGGTGCTACACTGAACGTACTGGCTGGCCAGGCTTCTGGTTCTTACACCAATGCTACCGGTGTACCAGTAACTGTAAATTACAACTAAGATAATATCGTATAATAACTAAGAATGTTTAGTGAAGGCTGTTGCTTCAACGACAGCAGGTAAAATAGAAGTAGCAATTAGTTGTTAGTATAAAAAACGCCCCCTCAAAAGGGCGTTTTTTTGTTTGTGGCGGTGAAAAGAACAGGTTTAGGGTGTTTTACAGGAGAAATCCTTTATATTTGCTGCACACCTCAGCAGATAACCCGTTCGGGAACTGCCCTGAAGTGGCCTCAGTAACATCTTTTCTTTAGCATAACATAATTTTGATGGAATACAATACAACGCGCAGCAAAATGCTGATGCCTGAATATGGGCGTAATGTGCAAAAAATGGTTGAGTACCTGGTAACCGTAGATGACAGGGAAAAACGACTGAAACAGGCTGAAGTAATAATTGAGTTGATGGGTACATTAAACCCTCATCTTAAAACGATAGAAGACTACAAGCATAAACTATGGGACCACCTGTTCCAGATGACGGATTTTAATCTGGACGTGGATGCACCTTACCCCTGCCCTACACCGGAAATGATCTATAAGAAACCGGAACGGCTGCCTTACCCGCAGGAAAAGTTTCCGCACAGGCACCTGGGCAAGAATATTCAGGGCTTGCTGTCGAGGGCAATGGCTGAAGAGAATGAAGAAACGAGGCAGGGGCTTACTCAGGCAATAGGCTATTACATGAAACTCGCCTACGCCAACTGGCACAAGGAGCCGGTACATGATGATATGATCAAGAACGAACTTGCTGAGATCACAGGCGGCAAACTGATCTATGAGCCGGGCGGCCATAAGGTTCATTTTGAACCCGCCAGAAATTTCAAATCCAGAAACAACAACAATAGCAACAACAGAAATTTCAAAGGCAATAATCAGGGTGGCCAGGGCGGCCAGCGTGGCAATAACTTTAGAGATAATAACGGGGGGGGCGGTGCCGGATATGGCGGTGGCTATAACAAAAACAGGAAATTTAAGAACAAGAACAAACAACAGTAACCGGTTATGAATGCATTTGAGATTCGGGGAGGGAAGCCTTTAAGCGGTACAATTGTTCCGCAGGGGGCTAAGAATGAGGCTTTGCAGGTATTGTGTGCAGCATTGCTCACTGATGAAGCTGTAACGCTTACCAATGTACCTGATATTGTAGATGTAAACACGCTAATAGAACTGTTGGTGGATATGGGTGTAAGTGCCGTTCGTCCCGACAACAACACTATTACACTTAAGGCAGACAAAATAGATCCGGACTATTTTACAACGCATGCATTCAAAAAGAAATCGGGCAAACTACGGGGTACAGTAATGCTGGCAGGGCCTTTGCTGGCACGGTTTGGAAAGGCTTATATCCCGCAGCCCGGCGGAGACAAGATTGGAAGAAGGAGGCTGGATACGCACATCAGAGGTTTCGAGAAACTGGGTGTTGATTTTGTGTACGATGCAGACAATCAAATGTTCAGCCTCGACGCTGTAAACGGGTTGAAAGGTGTAAAGATGCTGCTGGAGGAACCGTCAATTACCGGTACTGCCAACCTGGTAATGGCCGCGACGATGGCTGAGGGAGTAACTACTATTTACAATGCCGCATGCGAACCGTACATTCAACAGTTGTGCCGGATGCTGATTAGCATGGGTGCAAAGATATCTGGTATTGGTACCAATCTGCTGATAATTGAAGGCGTGAAAAAACTGGGCGGCTGTTCGCACAGGCTGCTGGCTGATATGATAGAGGTGGGCTCATTTATAGGTTTGGCCGCCATGACTGCCAGCGAGATTACAATCAGGAATGTGGATGCTGACCATCTGGGTATCATTCCCGAAACATTTCAGCACCTGGGTATAGATCTGAAGATACAGGGTGATGACATTTATATTCCAGCACAGGAACACTACCGGATACAGAAATTCATAGACGGGTCCATTCTTACTGTGTACGACCATCCGTGGCCCGGGCTTACGCCTGATTTGTTGAGTATCGTATTGGTATTGGCAACACAGGCAAAAGGCACAGTGTTGGTTCATCAGAAGATGTTTGAGAGCAGATTGTTTTTTGTGGACAAGCTGATAGAAATGGGTGCCCAGATAGTATTGTGCGATCCGCACCGGGCAGTAGTGATAGGACTTGATAAACAGATGCCATTAAGGGGCATTAACATGGTGTCGCCTGATATTCGTGCAGGTGTGGCATTGCTCATAGCGGCGCTCTCTGCCACCGGAAAGAGCATCATTCAAAACATACACCAGATAGACAGGGGGTATGAACGTATAGACGAGCGGCTGAACGCACTGGGCGCAGATATAAAGCGGGTAAATTTGGTTTAAAATAATACCCGCAGATTGTTGCTGGCCTGATAGCGAATAGCTTACGACATTTTACTGGGCTCAACTAATTCATTGAACAAAAAACTACGACTGGTTAAACTGCACTCTTCTCAAACGGCCTTTTAGGGGTTCCATTCCTTTGCTCCTGTGCGTCTTTTGCAGCTTTTACAAATGCAACGAACAAAGGATGCGGATTCTCCACAGTGCTTTTATATTCGGGGTGAAACTGCACGCCAATATAGAACGGATGATCTTTCAATTCTACTATCTCAATGAGGTTGGTATTGGGGTTTTTGCCCACTGGCACCAGGCCTGCCTGTTCAAAAGCCTCCTGGTAGGTATTATTGAATTCATACCTGTGCCGATGGCGTTCGGTAATGTTTGTTGAGCCGTAAATAGATGCTGTAACACAATCGTTGTTGAGTACACATTCATAACTGCCCAGTCGCATAGTTCCTCCTTTCTGCGTAATGGCTTTTTGTTCTTCCATCATACAGATAACACCCTGGTCTGTATCGGGGTCCATTTCGGTTGAGTGTGCTTTGGGCATATTCAGCACGTTGCGTGCAAATTCTACACAAGCCATCTGCATACCCAGACAAATACCAAAGAATGGAATTTTGTTTACCCTGGCATAGCGGATGGCATCAATTTTGCCTTCTATGCCACGGCTGCCAAAGCCCGGAGCCACAAGCACAGCATCAAGGTTATTGAGTTTTTCGCGGGCGTTGTCTTTCGTCAGATGCTCAGAATGGATATTCTTTACTTCTACTTTACACTCGTTCATTGCTCCTGCATGGATCAATGCTTCAAGTATAGATTTGTATGCGTCCTGAAGCTCTACATATTTGCCAATAAGGCCTATGGTTACTTTACTTTTTGGGTAGCGAAGTTTGTTCAGAAATTCTTTCCATTTCACCAATTCGGGCTCTTTACCCAGCGGCAGTTTCATTTTCTCCAGGCAAATAACATCAAGCCTTTCACGCATCATCTCCAGCGGAACACCGTAGATGGTATCTGCGTCCAGTGCCTCAATTACAGCATCAAGAGTAACGTTACAGAATAGGGCTATTTTTCTTTTCAGGTCTTTATAAAGCGGTTCTTCTGTGCGGCAAACCAGTACATCTGGGTTAAGGCCATGCTCACTCATCATCTTCACAGAGTGCTGGGTAGGCTTGGTTTTCAGTTCTTTTGCAGCTTTGAGGTATGGGATCAGTGTCAGGTGTACTACCAGGCAGTTCTCATCACCCATCTCCCATTTCAGCTGGCGAACAGCCTCTATATATGGCAGTGATTCAATGTCGCCAACGGTGCCTCCGAGTTCTGTAATAACTATATCAAATTTGCCTTCTTCTCCCAGCAGCAGCATGCGGCGTTTTATCTCATCAGTTATATGAGGTATCACCTGAACGGTTTTACCCAGGTAGGCTCCTTCACGTTCTTTATTGATTACATGCTGGTATATGCGGCCTGTAGTTACGTTGTTGGCTTGTGAGGTATGCGTATTCAGGTAGCGCTCATAGTGGCCAAGGTCCAGGTCGGTTTCAGCACCATCTTCAGTAACATAGCATTCGCCATGCTCGTATGGATTGAGTGTGCCAGGGTCAACATTAATGTACGGATCGAATTTTTGAATGGTGGTGGTGTAGCCACGGGCCTGAACTAATTTTGCCAGTGAAGCTGCGATAATACCTTTTCCTAAAGATGAAGTAACACCACCGGTTACAAAAATGTACTTTGTCATAACGCTCCTGATTTTTTGAAGACCGGTGCGCAGCTATGTTATCAAAAAAAATTTGGGAAATTTAGCTCTTGCGGTCAAACAAAGGTACGTTTGTTATTTGAAACTGAAAAGCAAAAAAACACGGCTTCAGAAAACGACGCAGGCTTTTCCTTGTTTTGGCTTACGGCGTTTGTTTTTCTTTTATATCAACGGCAGCTATAGTGTTTTCTGATGTCTTTTTTTCATTTTTTAATAGTTTATCTATCCATTTCTTTGACATAAATGGGCGTTCCACATAAAGGAAGAAAAAGGACGAAAAGGTGAGGACAGGAATAATGAGTAACATGATCTGCAGGAACAGATTAGGCAGATAATAGTGTGTGAAATGAATGTTGATAGTAAATCGGCCCACCATTGAAATGACAGTATAGTGGATGAGGTAAATGGTGTAGCACATGCCTCCTATTATGGGAACAAACTTATAGCTGAAAACTCTTTTTACAATGTCGTTTCTAAGAATAGTGTAATAAAACAGCCCTATCAGAAACGGGAAGGCAATACTCATGCCTAGTTCTGCCGCGTCAAATGGCCTAATGTAGGGAGGAATGGTCTGTTCCCATTTGGGCATCAGGAACATCAT
>OMJB01000031.1 GCA_900299255.1 Sphingobacteriales bacterium | reverse complement strand
GTGCTGAATTTCACTTATGTGAACGAAATGCTCAATGAAAATTTCATTGTGCGCTTTCCCAACAGTGAATTGTTTATTTACGGCGGCATCGGTTTCTCCTATCTATCGGGCAGGGGTATAAAAATGGCAGGGCCATCAGGAGACCAGATGAGCACCGGAATTGATTCACTTAAAAATTCATCCAGTTTTTTTCCTGCTGTGAACATAGGTTTTGAGTACAACTATGGTGAATCAGCAGGCAAAGACCTCTACCTTACCTTGGGGCTTAACTTTCAATATATAATGCTGCTGGATAAAAGAAACGATTATTATTTTCACATCAAAGACCCCAATACCGGCTTAAAAAACTACAACGCCAGCCTGACCGGCAATGCCATAACTCCGGGATTTTACATTGCACTGCATTACCTGCTCCACTTTCATAAAAAGAGCGGGATGTATTTGTAAGCCTCGATGGGCGTTGCCCATCGCTATGAGATTCCGCCCTTTCCGAGTTATTAATGTGATAAATTTATTTACACACTTCTTTTAGTGCGATATGCGGAAGTAATAATGACTACGTAGTTTAGAAGAACAGGAATCTCCGCTTCTTCTTAGCCTTCATGACCGTTACATGAATCATGCGTACATCGCTGTTGGGGCGGTCGCTTTTGTCGCGTGGCTCTGCTGAAATCTTATCAACGATTTCCATACCTTCCAAAACTTCGCCAAAAATGGTATAGCCTCCATCCAGGTGTGGAGTGCCGCCCTTTGTCTTATAAACTTCGCGCTGCTCAGCAGTAAAATTGCGGCCACCACGCTTGCTCATGTTATCGAGCTCGGCATCAGTAAACGTTTTGCCTACAACAATATAAAACTGGCAAGCTGACCCCGCCTTATCCGGATTATTATCTCTGGCCACGCCAAGTGCACCACGCTTATGAAAGTTCACATCATTGATTTCAGCGGGAACTTTATAGCTGAGTTCACCCATGCCTAGTGCCTTGCCTGCTTCGGCATGCTTAGAGTCGGGGTCGCCGCCCTGTATAACAAACTGTGGTATGCAGCGGTGAAAAAGTGTACTATCGTAAAAGTGCTCTTTAGCCAGTTTCACCATATTATTGGTGTTGAGTGGCGTATTGTCGTACAACATCACAATGATGTTGCCATAATTGGTTTCAATTTTGACCTTGTTTTTCTGGGCATAGGAGTTTACAACAAACACAGATACGGCCAACAGGAGCAATACTTTTTTCATATATCTAAATTAGGAGTGCAATAATAAGATTATTTGTTTGAACCCAGGGAGGTTCCGGGTGTAGATTTGTTTGGAAAGCACAATCAGACTGTGATTGAGCTGATTAATAAACCAACGGCAGCATACTTGTGTAGCGAATATTCAATATTCTGACCTCCCTTATACCTACCCGATAAACAACCCGGTAATGATGCAGCTCGAAAGCCCTGTAACTTCCGTAATTGTTCGTTTTGTATTTATCAATAGGATATCCCTCCGGGTGACCAGTCAATGCCTGGCAGGTGGTAAGAATATCCTTTCTTACTTTCAGGCCGTTTTTGGGAGAATCTAAACTGATATAATTACATGCTGCTTTTGGCTGAAACAAAGCGTAATTGTCTATTATCACATTGAGTTCCATCTACCATTTTTCCGACTGAAGCAAGGCATCTTCTATAGATGTAAACTGACCCGCATCTATTCGCTTTCCGGCGGCCTCAAGCTCTTCATTGTATTGCTCAATTGTGAGCCGCTGCTGCCCTTCCTTTCGCTCTACAAAAGATCGGACAAAAGTGAGAATAGATTTCTTTTCATCCTGCTCAAGTAGCGGCCAAAGGCGTTGTAATTGGCTGTCTAAAGATGTTGCAGACATAATTCAGTTTTCCATTTCAAAGTTAAGCAATTTTGCATTTGAATCAAGAAAGCACATAGCCTTGTTTTGGAACGAAAAATCACTTTTTCTCCTGACAAAGTTCAATCAACACGCCGTTTGTAGATTTAGGGTGCAGGAAGCAGACAAGTTTATTATCAGCTCCTTTTTTGGGTACAGCATTGAGCAGTTCAAACCCAAGGGCTGAGAGCCGCTCCATTTCGGCTTCAATATTTTCCACCTCAAAAGCAATATGGTGTATACCCTCACCTTTTTTTGCTATAAATTTTGCTATTGGGCTGCTTTCACTGGTAGCTTCCAGCAATTCTATTTTTGATTCGCCTGTATGGAAAAAGGCTGTGCTTACGCCTTCTGCCGCTACCACCTCTGTTTTGTAACAAGGCGTATTGAGCAGTTGCTCAAAAAGAGGAACAGAAATACACAGTTCCTTTACCGCGATTCCAATATGCTCAATTTTCATTATGTATTATTTTTTTCCAAACCAAAAGTAACTCCTCTTTTTTTATTGGTGCTGATTATTGAACACTATGCGTAAAACCACTGTACGTTTTAAATTATTTCAGCGACCTAACTATTCCTAATAGTTTTTATAAATGGGAACATTTAAAGCTACAATAACCTGTTCTGACTATACTAGTACCTTTTGCAGTAATTTTGTGACGTCCCTTATAAGGGGTATGAGACGTTATGGAATTAAAATTGCCTATATATTTAGACAACAATGCCACCACTCCCATGGATCCCAGGGTTTTGGAAGCAATGCTGCCTTATTTTACTGAGAAATTTGGTAATGCAGCCAGCAGAAATCACTCTTTTGGCTGGGTTGCAGAAGAGGCTGTAGACTACGCACGTGAGCAGGTTGCAAAACTAATCAATGCTGACCCCAAGGAAATCATATTCACTTCAGGTGCTACTGAGGGAGACAACCTTGCCATCAAAGGTGTATTTGAAATGTATGCCACCAAGGGCAACCACATCATCACCTGTACTACTGAACACAAAGCCGTACTGGATACCTGCAAGCACATAGAAAAAGCAGGAGGACAGGTTACTTATCTTCCGGTGCTGGCTGATGGCCTGATAGACGTGAATGAACTCGAAAAAGCAATAACAGATAAGACTATACTTATTGCCATCATGTATGGCAACAATGAAACAGGCGTTATTCAGCCTGTACGTGAAATCAGTAAGATTGCCCGCAAACATGGCGTACTGTTCTTTACAGATGCTACGCAGGCTGTGGGTAAAATACCGGTTGATGTAAACGCAGACGGCATTGACCTGATGACATTCAGCGGTCATAAAATGTACGGCCCTAAAGGCGTAGGTGCACTGTATGTGCGCCGCAAGAACCCAAGGGTTAAGGTTACTGCCCAGATGGACGGCGGCGGCCACGAGCGCGGTATGCGCAGCGGCACGCTTAACGTACCGGCAATAGTGGGCCTGGGTAAAGCATGCGAACTGTGCATGAATGAAATGGACGCAGAGGCTAAGCACCTGAGCATAATGCGCGACAGACTGGAAAAAGCCCTGATGCAGATTGAGGAAACTTATGTGAACGGCAACACGGAACACCGCCTGCCGCACGTGTGTAATATCTCCTTTAAATACGTAGAAGGTGAGGGCCTGATGATGGGTTTCAATAAAAACATTGCTCTATCTAGTGGTTCTGCCTGTACATCGGCATCGCTGGAGCCTTCTTATGTGCTGAAAGCACTGGGGCTGGGAGATGACCTTGCTCACAGTTCATTGCGTTTCGGGCTGGGCAGGTTTACAACTGATGAGCAGATAGACTTTACCATAAAAGCGGTTACCGATACAGTATTGAAACTGCGTGAGATGAGCCCGCTTTGGGAAATGTTTAAAGAAGGGGTGGACATTAACGCTATTGAGTGGGCGCACCACTAAGATTTGGCAATGAGACAATTCGGTAATTAGCCGATTGTGTTTTTGCAGAATAGAAAGTTTAAAAAAAAGGGCAAAAGCGATTAAGTTATCGAATTGCCGAATTATCAAATTATCAAATTAATATCATGGCATATTCAGAAAAAGTGATCGATCATTATTCCAACCCAAAGAATGTGGGAACACTGGACAAGTCTAAAACCAATGTTGGTACAGGGCTGGTTGGCGCGCCTGAATGCGGTGACGTAATGCGCCTGCAGATTGAGGTGGACGAGGAGAGCGGACTGATAAAAGATGCTAAATTCAAAACTTTTGGCTGCGGATCAGCTATTGCATCTTCCTCACTGGCTACAGAATGGCTTAAAGGCAAATCGGTTGACCAGGCACTGGCCATAGACAACATGGATATTGTGGAGGAGCTTAACCTGCCTCCGGTTAAGATACATTGTTCTGTACTGGCAGAAGATGCTATTAAAGCGGCTATTAATGACTACCGTGTTAAAAACGGGCTTCCGGAATTAGTAGCAGAAAAAAGTGCGCATTAGTTAGTCGTAAGTTGTAAGTCCTAAGTAGTAAGTTGCCAGAGGCGTAATTATATACGCCGACTTACTATTGAAGATTAAAGACATACTCTAAATTTCAAAAATGATTTACGTCAGCGACAAAGCGAAAGAAAAAGTACTCAAGCTCAAACAGGATTCTGGTTTGGGCGATGACTATTTTCTGCGCGTGAGTGTGGTGGGTGGCGGCTGCTCCGGGCTTTCGTATAAACTTGATTTTGACAACGAGGCCCAGCCACGCGATCAGGTATTTGAAGATCAGGGCGTGAAGTTGGTTACAGACTTAAAGAGCTTCTTATACCTCTGCGACACCACCCTTGATTTCTCTGATGGCCTTAATGGCAAAGGTTTTCACTTTAGTAACCCGAATGCAAGCCGCAGTTGCGGATGCGGGGAGAGTTTTGCGGTGTAACCCCAAACCCCTAAAGGGGCTTTGCTGGAGGTGCAGAAATCATCATATCATCTGTCTACTTTTCCCATTCATTATGCATGCCTTTAACGGCAAAAAAAGCCAATAGCAATTGTGTTGAAGAGCTGCGTCAGGGGTTTAGGCTAATCCTCTCGTTTTTTCCTTAACT
>OMJB01000030.1 GCA_900299255.1 Sphingobacteriales bacterium | reverse complement strand
TTAGCCTTAACTTTATTCTCGAGTGGGTAATATCGGAGATCATCTGTTTTTAGCAGCAAAGCCCCCTTTTTCTTATAGGTTCTTTTATCAATGAAATCTTTCCTGTTCAGCGTTCCCTGTTGCTCAAAATATTTCCTGAAATACCCCTGCGCAGTTCGTTCCTCCAGCATCAATGCCTTGCCTCGCTCTACTGAATCACAGTAAATTGTCATTATGTCAAAAAGAGCCTTGTTAAGTGTAATAGGAGCCACTTTCATTTGGCTTGCTGCTATGCATACACTAGTTAGAAATCGGCAGGCTTCCGGTTCAGGCCCTGCAAGTATACTCTCATCGAAGTCGTTCAGGTCAAAGTACACCAGCCTGTTCTCTGCTTTAAATGAACCGAAATTTTCGAAATGAAGGTCTCCGCATATCCAGCTCGTTATTTTCGGTTTATACTTTGCAAGCTTCACAAAATCCTCGGCAAACAAGTGGCAGGTACCTCTGTAAAACCTGAATGGGCTCTCCAAAATTGCTTCTTTCTTTCTTTTCAGCAATTGCTCCGCTATCCCCGAATTAAACTGGTTGATTCTCTTTACTACCGATGCCATAGATTGTTATATACCATTAAAAATTCAGTTCCTTTTCCTGTTGTTGGCAGGCCCATCTATGCAGTAAAAAAACGACAAGCCATTTAAAGGCAAAGTTACATCTTCATTAAGTCTGTCCTTACTTCTACAACACAGGGAAGAAGTAATACTAGTAAATTATTTTTTCTGGCACCATTAAATTATTATTAAGGCAGAAGTAATCATAAAATACACTAATAAACTCGCTTCAACTATTGCAGCGTTAGTGATTTTGTGTACCAACAACTAATCAGCCTTGGTCCATGTCGTTGTGCGGCCCAGCAGCGAAAACCCTATATATCCCCTTACATCCAGCACATCGCCTTTTACAGTGATCTTGCTGCTGTAGGTCTTTCCGTTCTTCGGATCATAGATGGTCCCATCTTCATACTGCTCATTACTGACTTTCTTTAACCCTTTTAGTATCAACAGGCCTATTAATGGGTCATTTCTTCTTGCTTTGTCAGGATTATTCTTGTCCACTTTCGGCTTCCCTTCCAGCTCCGGCACTCTCAGCCACACTATTTTGCCATAGAACTTGCCATCTACGGCCTTATAAATCTGTATCTTGGATGTCTTTTCTTCATTGTACCATGTCCTTTCAAGTTTGTCTGCCTGCGCAAATGCGCATCGCACACCCAGCAAAAGCAACGTAGTAAACAATTGCGCCAGCATTCTGATCCGTCGTGCCATATTGATTCTGTTACAGTAAAAATAACAAATTTCAGGCCGATATAACAACAGTTATACGCAGGAAAAAAGAAACAGGATACCGGCGCACGTCGGGCTCTGTAGCAAAGCCTCTTAATTGGCGTCTGAGATCGTTCCCACACCGGAAACTTCTTTTGTAATAGCAGGATGCCCTTGGTACTTGATTGTGCCTGCTCCGCTGATTTCCGAGGTCAGTTTCTGCAGGGCGGTCAGGTGGCAGGTACCAGCACCTGAGATAGATGCTGTAGCTTCCGCAGATTGCAGCGGGTAGGCTTTTACATTGCCGGCGCCGTTAATTTCGTAGGTAGCAGTCTTTACATTACCTCCCTTCACATCCACATCTGCCGCCCCTGAAACATTTACAGTAAAATTGTCCACATTAAGATTGTCAATCTTCACAGAACTGGCTCCTGAAATATCCAGTTTAAATGCAGGGCCGGTCATATTGCCATGCACCACTGCATCGGGCGCGCCACTAAGCTTCAGCAGCGATATTGTCGGAACTGTAATAGTAACCTCTACCTCTTTGCTCTCAATTGTCCAGGTTTCATCCAGGTCATCGTAAATGCGGAGCTTATTGTTTTCAACTTTAGCGAGTACGTGTTCCAAAAGGTTTTCATAGCCTGCTATCTCTACCTTTGGCACCGAACCAGCCTGCACATTTACAGTCGTTTTCAGGTCAATATCTATATCCACTGCATCAAACGATGCAGTGGCTGGTATTTTTGTGGTTTTATTACCCTTGCCTTTAAGCACATTCATTCTGCACGATGTCACAGCTGCAATGGCAATAATCAAGGCAACAATTGCAAACAATTTCTTAGTCATAGCATCAATTTTGTACCCGGCAGGATATCCGGTTTAAGATTACTTGTGAACTACTGCTTGCCCTGCGTACTGTTGTTCCTCCCATGGCGCCACCACGCAACACCAACTGTACCCATCAATATCAGCGGCAGAAATGCCAGATATATGATACCGCCGTTCAACCCTCTGGCACTCTTATCGTCCATGCCGGCTGCCGTCTTCGTGCACACACTACACCCCTGGCCATCAGCTACTTGCGCCAATGATATCAACAGTACCAATACCAGCAAATACTTTTTCATACCCGGCAATTTCATATTAAACGTTAACTGTCAATTCCCTCTTTTCTTACGAATTATATTCTTTCAGCGCGGCCTCCAGGCAATCCATCGCCGCATTGATATCATCATTGTTCAGCACATAAGCAAGCCTCACCTCATTCTTGCCCTTGCCCGGAGTAGCATAGAAACCCGCAGCAGGTGCCATCATCACTGTGGCGCCATTGTATGAAAAACTTTCCAGCAGCCACTGGCAGAATTTTTCACTATCATTAACAGGCAGCTGTGCCATGGCATAAAATGCGCCACCCGGCAACGGGCATTTCACGCCGCTCATCGCCTTTAGCCTGCGCACCAGCGTATCTCTTCGCTTGGTATATTCTGCATGCACTTCATCAAAATAATCAGCAGGAAGGTCCACCGCCGCCTCGCCAAGTATCTGCGCAAACGTAGGCGGGCTAAGCCTCGCCTGTGCAAACTTCATCGCTGTATCTATTACCTGCTGGTTGCGCGTTACAAACGCACCTATCCTGCCGCCGCAGGCACTGTATCTTTTTGATATGGTATCCAG
>OMJB01000029.1 GCA_900299255.1 Sphingobacteriales bacterium | reverse complement strand
ATTTCGGGAGCTGGTGTTTGCGGTGGGTATATTAACCTGCCTGAACTTACCAGGCAAAAATTTATTGCCAAGCCTGAATCGCTGCAGGAATTGGGGGGCGATGTCATCTACCGCACCGGTGATGCGGCAATCATTAATGCCGACGGAAGTATAGACTTTCAGGGCCGGTTTGATGACCAGATTAAGCTGCGTGGGTACAGAATAGAACTAGGGGAAATAGAAATACGATTAGGTAATCTTTCTGAAATAACAGCGGCGGCAGTTGCTGTCAAAAAAGATATTAACGGACAGGATCATCTTGCCGGATATGTAGTTTGTGATGACCCGGTGAAGATGAATCAGCAGGCAATAAGGGATGAACTGGCAAAGGTTCTACCTGCATACATGATTCCAAGTGTTATTGTTCAGCTTTCAGAAATGCCGAGGCTGCCAAGTGGAAAAATAGACAGAAAATCACTGCCGGTTCCCGCCATGCTGCTGGAAAACGCTATTAATATATCCAATGAGGTTATTGATATTGATGCTCCGCTGGGCGATAGGGTTATTGCAGGTTTAAGGCGGTTTTTCCCTAACAGGGAGATTATACTTGAAAATGATTTTTTTACTGACCTCGGGGGGCATTCACTGCTCGCAGCCGCATTTGTCTCTAAGCTCCGCAAAGAAGCTAATATACCGCAGGCATCTCTAAAGGATATTTATCTTAACCGGCCTCTACGCAGCTTGGTTGAATATTGGGAAGCAAAGCCCGCCAGTACAGCCTCTGCAAAGAAAGCCTATAGTGAAATACCCAGAAGTAGGTACTATTTGTGCGGCCTTGCCCAGACGGTTTCGTTACTGGTCATTTACGGCCTGTTTGCTATTCAGATTTTCTTTCCGTATCTCGGGTATTACTATGTGGCTGAAGAAACAAGGAGAATCCCATACGCGATTACTACTGCGCTGTGCATGTTCTGTTTTATTCCACCACTTTTTGCTGCATTTACCATAGCTATGAAGTGGTTGATTATTGGTAAGATGAAGGAGGGTGACTACCCGCTTTGGGGCAGCTATTACTTCAGGTGGTGGCTGGTTAAAACGATGCAGCGGCTGCTCCCGGCTCAATTCCTGAATGGTACACCGTTGTATGCTGGTTATCTCCGCCGTATGGGTGTTAAGGTGGCAAAAGATGCGCAGCTCGCTGCAATTTCGATAGGTGCAGAAGACCTGGTAACCATTGGAAGTGATGTAAGTATCAGCTCGCAGGTAGTGCTTAACAATGCTTATGTTGAGGACGGGCTGCTGAAACTGAGGCGTATCACGCTGGGTGACCACGCCTATGTGGGCAGCAGCGCTGTTATTTCAGGTAATTCAGTAATAGAAGAATGGGGAGAACTGAAGGACCTGAGTATGCTACAGGAAGGGAAAACCATCAGGAGTGGGGAAATATGGCAGGGGAGCCCTGCGGTTTTCAAAGAGAAAATGGATGTTAAAGACTTGCCTCAGCCTCTTTTTGTTTCTGATGCCAGGCGAAGGAAATACACCATGATATTTGCCGTATCATTGCTGGTTTTTCCTTTTGTTGTCCTTTTACCATTATTGCCTACAATTATCATTATCAACAATCTGGATAACTCAACCCCTGATTACGATTTTAGTTACCTCTTTGTAACACCATCACTGGCGCTCAGCTACATAATAGTGTTTACGTTGGTAACTGTTGTGCTTACCAGGTTGTTGCAGTGGGATATCAAACCGGGCAAATATCCGATATACAGCTGGTTTTATGTGCGTAAATGGTTTGCAGACCAGCTGATGAGCCTGTCGCTGATAGTGCTGCACCCAATTTACGCCACAGTGTACATTTCCCTGTTGTTCAGGGCATTGGGCGCTAAAGTGGGAAAGAACACAGAAATCTCTACGGCCAGCAGTGTTACCCACCCGCTGCTGAATATTGGTAAAGGTGCGTTTGTGGCAGATGCCGTTACGTTGGGTGAATCGGATGTAAGAGGGCAGCAGTTGATTCTTGATTATACTGTTATTGGAAACAATAGCTTTGTTGGTAACAGTGCGCTGATACCACAGGGTTATAATCTGCCCGGCCGCATGCTGATAGGCGTTTTGTCTACTCCGCCTGATAAAGGGCAATTAGAGAAGGCCAAAGCAAAAGACTGGTTTGGCTCGCCAGCTATTCCTTTGCCACGGAGGCAGGCAAGCCGCACTTTCGCTTCCGAACTTACAAGCCGCCCGTCTCCACATCGTATATTGGCGAGGAGCATCGTAGAGTTCATCAGGATACTTATTCCAGAGACAGTGATTCTGATTTGCAGTATCCTTTTCATTGCCTATGCACACGACCTGATTGTAGCCAGGCCGTGGTGGGAGATAATGCTGGCCCTCCCATTTTACTACCTGATATTTATGGGCTTGCCTGCGTTTACCGTTACTGCTGTACTCAAATGGCTCGCTGTGGGCAAACATAAATCTGAACAAAACCCGATGTGGACTTCAAAAGTATGGAGGAGTGAAGCAGTGACTTCAACATATGAAGCCCTGTCGGTACCATTCCTCCTTGACTTTATGAGGGGTACGCCATGGCTGCCGTTAATTCTGCGACTTCTTGGTGTGAAAACAGGGAAGAGGGTTTGGATGAATACTACGGATATTACTGAGCATGACATGGTGGCTATTGGCGATGAAACTGCGCTTAACGAGGATTGTGGGCCTCAAACTCATTTGTTTGAAGATCGGGTTATGAAGGTAGGCCCAGTTAAGATAGGTAAACGTTGCAGTATTGGTGCGCGTACAATCATACTTTACGATAGTGAAATAGGCGATAACGTGAATGTGGACGCGCTTTCGCTGGTAATGAAAGGAGAGAACCTACAGCCCGACAGCAACTGGGGTGGCAGCCCTGTGCGGCCAGCTTGATTATAAAAGCATGTAAATTCAATGGCGAACTATATACCCCCGTAACCCATTCACCAATCCACTAATTTCCAATCCCTAATTCCTAATTCCTAATTCCCAATTCCAAATTCCCAATTCCCAATCCCCGATTCTCGCCCCCTTATTCTTCCTCTTTTTCTACCGGTGGATGGATGGTGACTTTAACACGCTGTATGCGCATTTTTTCTATGGCCAGAACGGTAAATTCGTAATGTTCAAACTTCACTGATTCATTAACGGCGGCAAATTTTCCTGAAATCTCCAGAATCAACCCGGCCAGGGAGTCGCTCTCTCCGCGCACTGGTTCGAAAGTATCTGAAGGAAGGCCTAATACTCTGCATACATCGTTAATCAGAGTTTTACCTTCAAAGATGAAGTTATTGTCGTCTAACTTCTTGTAATGCAGGTCATCTTCATCAAATTCATCTTTAATGTCACCTATTATCTCCTCCATTATGTCCTCCAGGGTTATAATACCCGAAGTTCCACCAAACTCATCTACTACTATTGCAAAGTGCATTCTTTTCTGCTGAAATTCCTTCAGCAAGTCTTCTATAAGCTTGCTTTCATGCACAAAATAGGCAGGCCTGATAAGCACATGCCAATCGAAAGTATCCTTGTCTATGTGAGGTAAAAAGTCTTTAGTATGAATTACACCGGCTACCTTATCCAGGCTATCTTTAAACACCGGCAGCCTGGAATATCCTGCATCCAGGCAGTAGTTCCTGACTTCGCTGAAAGTAAGTTCATAATCAAGCGCACTTACATCCAGCCTTGTCCGCATTACCTGCTTGGCAGATATATTCCCGAATTTAAGTATGCCTTTGAATATGTTCACCTCTTCTTTGGTAGCCGTATGGCCCACAGTGAGTTCAATTGCATGCTCAAACTCTTCATTACTTATGTTCTTACCTACTTTTTTGCCTAGTTTGGTTTCAATAAAGCTGGTAGAAGTTACCAACGTGCTGCTGATTGGTTTGAAAATGCCTAGCAATATTTTTATGTACTGTGCCGAAAATAAAGCCATACGCAGGTTGTTTTGCGTGGCATACACCTTGGGGAGTACTTCGCCAAACAGTACCAGTAGAAAAGTAACAACGACCACTTGAATCAGGAATGATACTATCGCGTTAATCTCAGGCGAAATTAGAGCGCTTACTAGTACGTTTGTAGAAATAACAATTGCAATGTTTATAAAGTTATTGGCCACCAGAATTGTTGCCAGCAGCAATTTGGGATGGTTTAATAGTTCAACAGCGGTACGTGCGCTTGGTTTTTCGTTTACTTTCAGGTAATTGATGTCTTTCAAAGACAGCGAAAAGAAAGCAGTTTCTGCACCAGCAATCACTGCAGACATTAACAGTAAAACCAGTATAGCAATGATTAATACGGTAGTGCTTGATGCTGTCGCTGCTCCTGCACTAATATTGAGTAATAGAGTTGTAAGTTCGCCTTCGGTACTTTCCAAGTGAGACTAGAATTTGTTGAAGTTCAAAATTATAAAAGATTGAATGGAAAATGATATTTAGAAGTTTGATAAATATGATTTCTCAATCAGAAAGGGAGGTCGTCTTTTGTTATGTTGCCTGATAAGCCGGAATTGTCCAAGCCCACATCAGTGATGCCGGGGCCATCTGAAGGCCCTTCGCCTGGCTCTTTGCGTTTATCAAGCATTACAAGGTTGTCACCCAGAATTTCGGTGCTGAAGCGTTTGTTTTTGTCTTTATCTTCCCAACTGCGCGTGCGGATACGTCCTTCTATATATACCAGGCTGCCTTTATGGAGATATTTCTGCGCTAGTTCCGCAAGTCCGCGCCACAATACCACTGTATGCCATTCGGTCTGGGATACTGGATTGCCATTTTTGTCCTTATAAGATTCAGTAGTGGCCAGCGGGAATTTGGCTACTGCAATATTCCCTTCCAGAAATTGTATATCCGGTTCTTTCCCCAGATTGCCCACCAAAATCACCTTATTAATACCACGCATAGTTGTACAAGTTGTTCAGATAATATTTTTTGTAACCTAAATGATATTAAAAGTATAAATTTTTTTCTAAAAAAGAAAGAACTGTTTTCGGAAATGGCGTTTGGGATAACATATTGAGGGCTACCCAGCGGCCTTTTTCATCAGGAAATCGGGGCTTTTTCTTCACCACAACGGTATAGAATCTGGCTTCGATAATACGGTGGGTAAGCCTTTGTGTTGATTTGCCAGAGTATTTAATAGCATTTAAGGGTATTTGGTTGTCTGCAAAAACTGTTTCTTTAGCTAATTCAATTTCATTGATAGGCTTTTCGGTTTCCACCAGCCATGGTTCATTTAGGTTTTCCCATATGTCTTTAGGGCCGCGTTTATACAGCCAGATTGACTGATTCGATACAAATATTATATAATTAAAGTATCTGGTACTCACCTTAAGCTTTTTGCTTTTCACCGGCAGCAGTCCTATCAATTCTTTAGCTCTGGCCGCACAATGTTTGTATAACGGGCAATCATCGCATTTGGGGTTTGATGGTGTACATACTGTAGCTCCAAGGTCCATGATAGCCTGATTGTATGAGGCACTGTTTTTTTTATCCAGCAGTTCTGTAGCCAGGGAAGCAAATTGCGCCTTACCCTCAGTTGTGTCAATAGGGGTGTCTATACCGAAATAGCGGGATAGCACCCTGTATACATTGCCGTCAACAACCGCATTGGGCCTGCCAAAAGCAAACGAAGCAATCGCCGACGCTGTATATGGCCCTATTCCTTTCAGTTGCAAAAGGCCTTCATAGCTGTCTGGAAAAATGCTGTTGTGTTTTTCAACAATCAGCTTCGCAGTGGCAAGCATGTTCTTACACCTGTTGTAGTAACCCAATCCCTGCCAGAGCCTGAAAACCTCTTCTTCGTTGGCATTGGCCAGGTCGTTAATAGAGGGGTAAGTTTCAGTAAAACGCATGTAGTAAGGCAATCCCTGCATGGCCCTTGTTTGTTGCAGTATAACCTCAGATAACCATATCTTATATGGGTCTTTCTCGCTTTTCCACGGCAGGCTCCTATCGTTCACATTGTTGTGCCACTCAAGCAACTGCCTGGTGAAGTTCTTTTGTAAAGGATTACTTTGCTGCATTTGGCTGTGCAAATTACGTAACCAACAGGTTGTTTATATTTTTCCTGAAAAAAATGAAAGGTATCTGTTACTTTTGCCCACAATTCTCACCGTATATCAAATGGATACCAATCAACTGAAGGAAATGGCCACCCAGGTGCGCCGGGATATTGTAAGAATGGTGCATAAAGTGCAGAGTGGCCACCCTGGTGGTTCGCTGGGTTGCACCGATTTTCTTACTGCTCTTTATTTTAATATAATGGAGCGCAAGCCGGGCTTCGATATGGACGGCATGGGTGAGGATGTTTTCTTTTTGTCAAACGGCCATATTTCACCTGTGTTTTACAGCGTGCTGGCCCGCTCTGGTTATTTTCCTGTTAGTGAATTGGCTACTTTCAGGCAGATTAACACTAGGCTGCAGGGGCATCCGGCAACACATGAGCACCTGCAAGGCGTGCGCATAGCTAGCGGTTCGCTGGGACAGGGACTGAGTGTAGCTTGCGGCGCTGCAATGGCAAAGCGCCTAAATAACGATAATCACATTGTATACTCATTGCACGGCGACGGCGAAATGCAGGAAGGTCAGAACTGGGAGGCCATGATGTTTGCTGCCCACCATAAACTCGATTATCTGATTGCAACAATAGACTACAATGGCCAGCAGATTGATGGCCCAACCAAAGACGTAATGAATCTGGGTTCTTTAAAGGACAAGTTCGTTGCATTTGGCTGGACAGTGCTGGAGATGGATGGCAACAATATGGAAGAAGTGCTGCGCGTAATGGCTGAAGCCAAAGCTGCTACAGGAAAGGGAACACCTGTTTGTGTACTGATGACAACAGCGATGGGTAAGGGTGTAAGCTTTATGGAAGGTACACACGAATGGCATGGCATAGCGCCAAACGACAAGCAGCTGGAACAGGCGCTCAGCGAGTTGCCGGTATCCTCGTTTGGAGATTATTAGGACTTAAGTTTTCTGAAAAATCTTTAAACCGTGATTAATCCCTTATTGGTCACGGTTTTTTGCATAAATATTTCTGCTATTCAATTTTAGACGCTGTAGTACTATTAATACTCCTGCTCCGAACTTATCTTTACTCCAAATCATTTAGTTATTCATGCGTATCTATAGTTTACTGGCCGGCTGTGCAGTATTGGCGTTGCCTTTTTTCTCTCAGGCAAAAGATGAACTGAAAAAAGACGAAAAAAAGAAGTGGGATGTGAACAATCCGGGCGGTCCTGGGAAAGATGTGTCTTTCACTGTGAATGAAGGAACCTGGATTAATCTGGATGTATCGCCTGATGGTAAGGATATTGTGTTCGATATACTTGGCGATATTTATATCATGCCCGCCACGGGCGGTGAAGCAAAGCCTCTGCGGCAGGGAATGGCTATGGAGGTGCAGCCGCGTTTCAGTCCGGATGGGAGTCGTATACTGTTTACATCAGATGCAGGTGGTGGTGATAATATGTGGGTGATGGATAAAGACGGCACCAATGCCCGTCAGATTACTAAAGAGAATTTCAGGCTGCTCAATAACGGTACTTGGTTAGATGGCAATTACATTGTGGCACGCAAGCACTTTACCTCTACACGCTCAGCCGGGGCAGGGGAATTGTGGATGTATAATATCAATGGCGGTGGCGGCCTTCAGCTCACACCCAAAAAGAACGACCAGCAGGACCTGAACGAACCTTCAGCATCGGCAGATGGGCACTACATCTATTATAGTGAAGACATGTACCCGGGTGGATACTTTCAGTACAATAAAGATCCTAATAACCAGATATTTGTTATCAAGCGGTTTGACCGGGAGAAGGGGACGTCCGAAACGGTAACCGGAGGGCCGGGCGGTGCTATGAGGCCGCAGATAGCCCACAATGGCAGATTGCTGGCTTTTGTAAAAAGGGTACGAACGAAAACCGTACTATACTTGCGTGATGTGGAAACCGGCGAAGAATGGCCTGTATATGACAAGCTTTGTAAAGACCAGTCTGAAGCATGGACCATATTCGGCTCTTATACGGGCTTTGCATGGACACCCGATGATAAGTATATTGTGATATGGGCTGGTGGTAAAATAATGAAGGTGGATGCAAAAGGAGAGAATGCCGCAGCAGAAATACCATTCACTTGCAATGTTAAACAACATATCACAGATGCAGTTAGGTTTCCGCAGGATCTGAATCCTGCACAGTTTAATGTAAATGTGATCCGTCATGCCGTTACTTCTCCCGACGGGAAATACCTGGTCTTCAATGCATTGGGGCATATTTACAAAAAGGCCCTGCCGGATGGCAAACCAGAAAGGCTTACCCAAAACAAAGAGCTGGAGTTTGAGCCTGTGTTTTCTCCCGATGGCACCAGTCTGGCATTTGTAACATGGGATGACGAAAAGAAAGGTGGCATTTCGGTAATGGGAATGGGTAAGAATGCAATGCCCGTAAAGGTTACGCAGAACAAAGGCATGTACCGTACTCCTGCTTTCTCACCCGATGGCAAAACACTGGTGTTTACTAAAGAGGGGAGCGATGGCATAATGGGCAATACCTATACCATTAAGCCCGGCATATACACCATGCCCGTTGGCGGTGGTAAAGAAGATTTTGTGACAGACAAAGGAGAATACCCCAAATACGACAGAACAGGCAAACGCATTTATTATCAGATAGGTGGCAACCTGTTTGGCGGTTTGGATAAATCGTTTCATAGCTGCAAACCTGATGGCAGCGATGACCGCACAATTTTTAAAGGCAAATACACAAGCCAGTACTCAGTTTCGCCCGACGGCAACTGGATAGCTTTTGTTGACCTGCACGAGGTATATATTGCTCCTTTTCCGCACACAGGTAAGGAAATTAGCCTGAGCGGCGACTCTTCCGACTTCCCGGTAAGAAAGGTATCGCTGGATGCAGGCATTAACCTGCACTGGAGCGCTGATAACAAGAAACTGCACTATACATTGGGCGACCAGTACTATTCAATCAATCTTGAAGAGCGTTTTGGGTTTATCAGTGGTAGGCCGGATTCATTGTTTAAGATACCCGATCATGGAGTGAGTATAGGCCTTACTGCAAACACTGACAAGCCCACAGGTTCAATCGCTTTTACCAATGCCAGAATCATTACAATGAAGGGAGATGATGTGATTGAAAATGGAACTATTGTTGTGGAAGATAACCTGATAAAAGCGGTTGGTAAAAGCAGTGATATTAAAGTTGCTCCAGGTGTCAAAACCATTGATTGCAGCGGCAAAACTATTATGCCCGGTTTTATCGATGCGCACGCCCACGGCAATCATTTCAGATACGGGCTCACGCCACAGCAGCACTGGCCTTACTTCACCAATCTGGCATACGGTGTAACTACCATGCACGACCCCTCTGCCAACAGTGAAATGGTATTTGCACAGAGCGAAATGGTAAAGAGCGGGCAGATGATAGGCCCCAGGGTGTTTTCAACCGGTACCATTTTGTATGGCGCAGACGGTGATTTCAAGGCAGTGATCAATTCTATAGAAGATGCTAAAAGCGCCTTGCGCAGAAGTAAGGCGTACGGCGCATTCAGCGTAAAAAGTTATAACCAGCCACGGCGCGACCAGCGGCAGATGATTATAGAAGCTGCGAGGGAACTTAAAATGGAGGTAGTACCGGAAGGTGGTTCTCATTTTCTGCATAATATGAGCATGGTCATGGATGGGCATACTACCGTAGAACACAATATTCCTGTGGCTCCTCTGTACAATGATGTAATACAGTTGTGGAAAAACGCACAAACGGGCAATACGCCAACTTTGATTGTTTGCTACGGTGCACTCAGTGGAGAAAACTACTGGTACCAGCATGGCAATATATGGGAGAAAGAGCAGCTGCTGAAGTACACGCCCAGGGCGGTCATTGACCCGCGCAGTAGGCACCGTAATATGGCACCAGAGGAGGAGTATGAAAACGGGCATATGCTGGTTTCAAAGAGCCTGAAAAAACTGTCTGACGCAGGTGTAAAGATCAATATGGGGGCACATGGCCAGATTCAGGGCATAGGAGCCCACTGGGAAATTTGGATGATGGCGCAGGGTGGTATGACTCCCCTCGAAGCACTGCGGACAGCTACTCTAAACCCAGCCATAAATCTTGGCCTCGATAATTGGATAGGCTCTCTGCAGCCCGGCAAGCTCGCAGATTTACTAGTAATGGATAAAAACCCGCTCGAAAGTATATATAACACAGAAAGCGTTCACTACACCATGGTAAACGGCCGCCTCTATGACTGCGAAACCATGAACGAAATTGGGAAATACGACCGTAAAAGAGGTAAATTCTTCTGGGAAATGGGTAAGAGCGGTGAATCCTTCAATTGGCATGAGGATGTGACGGAGATAGGTGATTAACATGCGAAGCAATAAAGGTCTTACCAATAGGAGATTTTAGTTTCCAGTGCACTATCTTTGAAAATAGTTTACATACTTTCCAGTAGATGAAGACAACTTTATTCAATATTCCCGAAACATACAGGCAACTCATATTCCTGATATGTGTTATCGCCTGTGTAATTTTCCTCGACCCTCCCGCAGCACTGCTTACAGGCCTGGTGATAGCTTTTGCTATGGGGCATCCATTTCTGAAAATTAATAAGAAGGCAACTACATTGCTTTTGCAGGTATCGGTTGTTTGTCTTGGCTTCAATATGAACTTCGAACACGCTATGAAGGCTGGTAAGGAAGGGTTTCTCTTTACAGTCGGAACAATCGGAGTTACTTTACTCGCTGGCTATGTTATCGGCAAGGCGCTGAAAATAAACAAGAATATATCCACGCTCATCTCCAATGGTACAGCTATTTGTGGAGGCAGTGCTATAGCTGCAGTGGCACCGGTTATTAAAGCCAATGATGAAGAGATCAGCGTATCGCTGGGTACGATCTTTATTCTGAATTCCATTGCTTTATTTATTTTTCCTGTGTTGGGGCACTATCTCAACCTGAATGATCAGCAGTTTGGTACATGGTGCGCCATTGCCATTCACGATACGAGTTCAGTAGTGGGTGCAGCCAGCAAATTCAGCGATAAAGCACTACAGATAGCCACCACCATCAAACTGGAGCGGGCTTTGTGGATCATACCCATTACCCTCGCTACTGCGTATTTTCAGCATAATACAGGGAAGATAAAGCTGCCTTATTTTATTTTCTACTTCATTATTGCCATCATAATTTCTACATACCTGCCAAATTATATCATTGCACTAAACAGTCCGATCGAAGGCCATACGTTATTTCAGTGGGCATACCTTTTTGGACGTAAGGGTCTGGTGGTAACTCTTTTCCTCATTGGCTCTGGTTTATCAATGAATACGTTGAAGCAGGTGGGTTGGCGACCTATTTTGCAGGGGGTGTTGCTGTGGCTGATTATTGGTGGGGCATCCTTGTTTGTAATCAAGGGGGTATTGTAGGTGTTAAACAATTGCCAGTCAATACAGGTATTTTTGATTGCTTATTTTGAATAATCTTATTGCCTTTAACTTACCACAATGAAACGGCTGCACGCTATTGTCCTGATTTTATTTTGCTTCTCTGCTTCGGGTAAAATAACCGAACACTCAGTAAAGTTGCTTACAAAAGATAGTTTACCAAAGGAACTGAACGAAGGTTGGTTTTTTCACCAGGGAGATTCAATGGATTTCCGTTCTCAGGATTTTAATGACTCCGGCTGGCAAGTTGTTGCTTAAAACATTTATTTGGGAAATGACCCGCACAAAGCCCATCTGGGATTTAATGGAATTGCATGGTTTAGAAAGCATATTGAAATTGATTCCACACTGGTAAACATTCCATTGGCACTTGCAATGACTCATTTCGGTGCTTCCGAGATTTACGTGGATGGCAAGCTGGTAGCTTCATTTGGCAAAATAGCAGGTAATGGTAGCAGTGAATATCTCAATCCTCAGAATATTCCTTTTATAATAGTACTGCCACAGGCAGGAAAGCATGTTATTGCCGTACGTTATGCAAATTTCAATACTTTGTTCTGGCGCGACAAATACAACACTGTTTTTGCTGGTTTCCGGATGACAGTCAGCAATTCTGCAAACGCGATAGCAACCGACAGGCATCTGACTATTAGTAACACCGTAATATTCATTTTGTTATTCAGCATTTTTATTGCGTTGTCGTTCTTGCACTTTCTGTTGTATTTATTCTTCAGAGAGCTGAAGTCAAATCTGTATTTTAGTATGTTCAGTTTTTCTTTGTCGGTGGTTTTCTTGTTACCGTTTTTCAGCCGTTTTAGCACTAAACCGGAGACTCAGTTCAATACATCGGTTATTTCAATAATCGCTGGGATTTTGGTTTGTTTCTCATTGAGCGGATTTATCAATGAATTGTTTGGGCACCGAAAATGGCGTTTTTACATTGTTTCAGTAGTCAGTGCAGTCGGGGTTTTTTGTGCGTTTATTTCGCATTATTTCCTGTTTGTGGCCGGAGCATTGCTGGTATTTCTGATAACATTTGTGTCGGTTGAAGCGGTGATTCTGATTGTTTCTGCAATAATCAGAAAGGTTAAAGGTGCCAGAATTATCGGTACAGGAATACTTTTATTTGCTTTGCTGTTTATTTTGATTGTCGTTTCTTCTGTTTTTACCGGGAGTTTTGATATCGATGATAGCACGCCGGAGGGCAAGATAGTTGCTTTGTTTACAGCAATCTCAATACTCAGTATCCCAATATCCCAATATCCATGTCGGTTTATTTGGCATGGAGTTTTGCATCTGCCAACAGGAATCTCGCAGCACAGCTGCAGCAGGTAAAGTTGCTGTCTGAGAAAACCCTGGAGCAGGAAATGGAAAAACAGCGCATGCTTGAAAATCGTAAAGAAGAACTGGAGCGCGAAGTGACTCAGAGAACAGAAGAGGTAGTAGCGCAAAAATTGAAAATTGATAAACAGCATGACGAACTTAAGCATGAAAAAAAGAAATCGGACGATCTGCTGCTCAATATTCTTCCAGAAGAGATAGCAGAGGAGCTCAAGCAAAAGGGGTATTCTGATGCAAGGTACTATGACCATGTTACTGTAATGTTCACAGATTTTGCCTACTTTACAAAGGCTGCTGAGCGTATGACTCCTAAGGAACTGGTAGATGAATTGCATACCTGTTTTAAAGCTTTTGACGATATCATTACAGCTGCCGGAATTGAAAAGATTAAAACTATAGGAGATGCATATCTGGCAGTTTGTGGCTTTTCTGCAACGGATAAAGAACATGCGGAAAAAATGGTAGTAGCTGCAATGAAGATTGTAGAATTTATCAGGAAGCGTAAAGCAAGGCTTGGAGAAAATGCATTTAATATAAGGGTCGGTATTCATAGTGGCAGTGTGGTGGCAGGTATCGTGGGTATTAAGAAATTTGCTTACGATGTTTGGGGCGATACTGTAAATACAGCGGCCCGCCTGGAGCAGCACGGTGAGGTTGGAAGGATCAATATCTCTCAGCAAACCTATGAGTTGATTAGTAGCCACTTTGATTGTACATACAGGGGAGAGATAGAGGCAAAGAATAAAGGTGGACTGAAAATGTACTTTGTCGACAAGGTTAAATAAATTCCCGATACCTTCTACAATATAGCTTTTGCAATTTCTTAGGTTTTTAATGTCGTAACTTTATATGGTCAAGCGAAGCCGATGCCTGTAAAGAAAAGTGCTGCTGATTTTTCTGTTCATAACCGGGTGAAATTAATCCGGGGCGGAGCTGATTACTTCAGGCTGATAAGAGAAATGGCTGATAACTCCGTTTATTCGCTGCATCTCCAAACCTATATATTTGACGAAGATGAAACAGGTAATGCAGTGGCGGAAGCACTGGTACGGGCTGCTAAAAGAGGAGTTTTTGTATATGTAATGCTGGACGGCTACGCATCAGGCGGATTGTCAAAGGAATTCATTTCCCGGCTTACGGAAGCTGGGGTGTATTTTAGGTTTTTTATGCCATTGTTTAGGAGCAATTCATTTTATCTGGGGCGGCGCCTGCATCATAAGGTTGTAGTGGCTGATGCAAGAATAGCAATGGTAGCAGGTGTGAACATCAGTAACCGTTACAATGACTTGCCAGGAGCTCCGGGCTGGCTCGATTGGGCCATTTGTGTTGAGGGCGATGCTGCCAGGCAACTGGATTCAGTTTGTGTCAAAACATGGAACAGGGCTGTTTTCAAGGAGAATTGCAAGGCGGTAAATGTGCCGATACAAGTGTTTCCGGTAGCCGGCCAGTGCAGTGTACGCGTAAGACGCAATGACTGGGTGTACAAGAAAACGCAGATTTCAAAGACCTACAGGGAGCTGTTTAATAACGCAAAATCAGACGTGATTTTGATGACCAGTTATTTCTGGCCACCTTGGAAATTGCTTAGGTGCATGGCCGCTGCAACCGCCCGGAATGTACGTGTCAGGCTGATATTAACCGGTAAAGCCGATGTTCCATTAGCAAAATATGCAGAGCGGTATCTGTATAGATGGTTATTTAGAAATAAAATTGAAGTGTATGAATACCAGTCAAATATTCTGCATGGCAAAGTAGCAGTGGCCGATGCCACTTTTGTTACTATTGGCTCCTACAATGTAAATAACATCAGTGCCTATGCCAGCGTGGAATTAAATCTCGATATAAAGGATGAAAATACAGGCGCTGGCCTTCAGGCTAAACTCCTGGATATTATTGAGAATGACTGTGTAAAAATCAATAAAGACCAGTTTTGGGTTTCTGAAAACGTTGTGAGGAAATTTTTATACTACCTCTCTTACCGGATCATTCATTTTCTTTTTTTCCTGTTTACCTTTTACTTAAGCCAGCAGCAGGCAGAGGATTAGATGCCTTTAATTCTTTTTAAAAATAAGCCGAAATTTTCTCGGTTCCATCCTGCAAACCTGCCTCTTTGTACGATCAGCTTATTGGCATCCGGGTACTGAAGGCAATAGTAGAAAACAAAGCCATTTTCCGGGTTCGACCAGCCCAGTATCTCACCAAATCTAATATCGTTGAACAAAAGTGTGTCGTTTCTCCGGCTGAGGGTATAATAACCGTTCGAGAAACGTTTTAGGTAAGGTAAGTCGTCTTTATAGGCTCCGGGTGTGATCAATGATGTGTTTTTAGGAACATAGTGAAAAGCGATATGCTCCGACTGATCAAACACCGACCTATAGCCTATGTTGTATCCTGAATCGCTCTCAGAAACCACGTACCAAAGCAGGCTGTTGAGTGGGGTAGGGGTAGTAAAATACCGCACCGGATGCTGCTGTAGCCTAATTGTTTCTGATTGAGCGGTATAATCAATTCGCCATTTTAAAAACACGGCAGTCATCAGGTATATTGTACTACAGCCCAGCCCAAAATAAGCCCAGAATTTACTAGCCGTCTTGCGCCGGTTTACTAGCAGTATTATAGCAGCAATAGCTGGCCATACAGAAAATAAAGGGTCGGCAACATAAAGGGTATTGAACGATACCCTGTAATGGCTGAATGGCTCGAATATACCAGTGCCATAAACGTTAAAGCAGTCAATGAAAAGATGTACTGATATCTGGAGGGCCCAGAAAAGGCCCCATCTGGCAAACGAAATACCTGAACTGCTGAATAGCCTGCGGCACAGCGATGCAATCAGCGATGAAGCCAGCAGCATAAACAAAATGGAGTGCGTAAACCCTCGGTGGGCCAAAAGGTCGGTACTCACCGGCAACCACAACGATGCAACAAAGTCAATATCAGGCAGGCTATTGGCAACCGCGCCTATCAACAGTGCTTTTCTGCCCAGTTCCTTACCGGCCATGGCTTCGCCAATGCTTGCACCTAAAACAATATGGGTTAATGTGTCCATTGCCGAAATTATTGTCGTTTAATACGCAGTCAAAATTAGGAGGTAATCGCTGTTAATTGCTCATCCTGACGCCGATCATTTTATATTTTACCAAAGGGCTTATCTTTGAGTAGTTACATTCCGTAGTACGCATGCCGCAAAAATCAATAAATATTATTAAGTCTACCGGAGACCTGGTGCCTTTTTCGCCCGACAAGTTGAAACATTCGCTACAGAGGTCGGGTGCGGCAGAAGCTGTTATCAACGAGGTGGTAAACGAGGTTGTTTCCAGTATGCACGAGGGTATGACAACGCGGGAGATTTACAGCAAGGCATTCAAATTGCTGAAAAGAAGGCATAGCCCTTCAGCTTCCCGTTATACACTCAAACGAGCCATAATGGATCTCGGACCTTCCGGTTTTCCGTTTGAGAAATATGTGGGAGAGGTGTTCAGGCATCTGAATTATCAGGTCAAAATGAATCAGGCCATTGCCGGCCAGTGTGTGAACCACGAGGTGGATATTGTAGCTGAAAATGAAACAGAATATTGTGTGGTGGAATGTAAATACCACAATAGCCAGTCTATACCCTGCGATGTCAAAGTGCCACTCTACGTTAATTCAAGGTACAGGGACATCAGTGCCATGTACAAAGTGGCGGGCAGGGAGTGCAGAGGCTGGATTGTGACCAATACAAAATTCACAACAGATGCTGTAAAGTATGGCGAATGCGCAGGGTTGCACCTGTTGAGCTGGGATTATCCTGTAAAGAATAGCCTTAAAGAAATTTCAGACAGGTACAAAATTTACCCCGTTACCTGCCTCACTACGCTAACTAAAAAGGAAAAGCAGCTGCTGCTGGAGCAAGGCATTATTTTGTGTAAGGACCTCGCCGTACATTCAAATTTCCTTTCAGAGATAAAAGTGTCTGAAGGGCGTATAGGAGTGGTAGTAAATGAAGTGCTGAGCCTGATCAGTTAACCTGCGCTGATGAGTTGAAATCATACACTGTTTTAGAGATATGGCCTATGAAATCAGAAAGTTGGTTCCAGTCGTTGCCACGCGTCATCACATTGAGCAGGTAGGGTGTATTGCCCAAATAAATGATACCGCATTCGTGCAGCTCAGACATGTTGCCGTTTCCAAACTCACCAAATTTGTGCGCTACAGTAAGATTTTGCGGCAGTCCTTTGAGTAATCCTTCTTTAAATACACTTTCAGACAGCAGTGAAAGGGCAGTCTCAGAAGCCCGCTTGCGTAGGTACCCGGCATTGAACAAAGCCTTGAACAACATTGAATATTCTTTTGCATTCAGCCTGTAGTTAGGGTCGCTGAAACGGGGAGGTGTCATGCCCATATCTGAGAATTCATTTTTGAATACAGTGGTATCCATATGGTCTTCCAGAAAAAGCGTTGCTTTATTGTCAGAATATGCAATCATAAAACGCAGCAGTTCGTTGATCGTATATTTGCCGCCCTCACTTACGCTTTCCGATTGAAAGTGCTCTTCAGGCAACTGAAAACCTTTTTCTGCATGGTATTCAATTTCTTTTTTTAATAGCTCTTTGTCAGTCTCCGCCATACGCAAGTAAGTAATCAGTACACCGACTTTAAGCAGTGAGCCCGGGTCATATTTTTCAGTTAGGTTGATGCCAAACCATTGGCCTTTGGTAAACTCGCGGAAATATACAGATGCAGATGTAAGGCCCTTCTGCTTTTCATTGGCTATGTAATCTTCAATGTTCTTTTTAAGCCCACTGTATTTTTCAAATTCATTCACTGGTTCTACAGACAAGATAGGGCGAATGAATTTGTAGGTACTGTTGTACCCGGTTATAGTATAATTATCGCCAGATATTCTGGGGTCTCTGTCTGTTGAGGGGTCAGCATCTGGGTTGGCTTTTACTACCTTATGTTCTATAATAAGGGTTGATGCACCACCAATAATCAGCGACAATAGGGATACATATAGCAGGTTGGTTTTAAGTAGCTTCAATTCACAAGGGGTTAGTACAACTAAGGTAATTAATATTAAATAACTAGTTGTTCTTGCCCGGCAGGAATTTTTATTTAAGAGTAAAATATCCCAGAAACTTTAATTTTCGGTTAAAGAAACGAATTGTTAAAAGACTGCCAAACGTAAATTTTGCAGGTTTCAAATTAAACTCTGGCTTCAAAATTGTATTTGATATACTGTAACCAAAACACAAAAAAGTTATGAAAACCAAAATGATTGTTTCCGGATTGCTGATAGTTTTTTTAATAGCAGGTGCAGTAAACAGCAGTAGTGCAGCACCATGGCGCGGCCACAGGCATGGCTGGTATGTACCTGCTCCGCCAATGCCCAGGGTATTTGTTCCGGTTCCCAGGTTTTGCCCGCCGGTGCCAGTAGTATCTTATGGCTACGGTTACGGCTACGGAAGGCACCATCACGGTTGCGGGCCAAGATATGAAGAACGCAGGCACAGGCATTGCGGAAGAGGTTACGGAAGTGGGTATTACAGGTAGAGTAGGTATTGGGAGTTGGGTATTTGGAATTAGGAATTGGTGGTTGGTAGTTAGTAGTTAGTAGATAGGAATTAGTTGTTAGTATTTAGCAGTCAGTTTGTTGAGTGCGGCCGCCCTTTGGGGCGGTTTTTTTGTGTGCGGTGTTTCTTTTACTCTTAGTGATTTTTAAAAGTGGATACATGTGGTAGAAGTTTATTTGCTATTTGCATCGTCCTGAAATAGGTTTACACTTTGGTTAGATAATCCTGATTTTTGTTAACTGCTTCTATTGCGTGGTCTGAATCACGGATTGGTGAGGAATACACTGATTTCGTGGATTTTTGCTGTTAGTTTAAAAAATATAATAATAATTGTGCCAGTTGTTTTCTGTCTTTTAGGACCAGTAGCAAATTGCGGGATTACTTCCGGTTACTTCCGGTGGTGGAAAAACCGAAAGTGGCTTAATTAGTTGAAAATCAATTTATTGTAGTGATACTTCTGGTTTTGGAGGAAATTTTAGCACCCGCAGATTTGCTGGCAATAAATTGTCTCATCCTCTTTTGTAAAGATAGCAGGGTACATTGAAAAGGCAAAATTGAACATTTATGACAGGACGAATGCGGCCTATGATAGGGGAGCGGGCCTGTGATGGGAAAAGGTTTGTCGGTGGGAATTTAGAATTGGGAATAGGGAGTGTTCGCTAGTCAGAGATTAGCCTTCGCGACAGTGTCGTCAAGATACTACGCTGCGCGTTATATTTTGGAGTTCTACTGTCAACAATTGTATTATACCCTCACAGCCCCCCTGTACATCTGCTCTATTATTGCTACCACATCTCTGCCTTCGGCGGCACTGGTCATAACGGGCTGGTTGTGGTGTAGATAGTCTACCACGTTTTGAATTACTTTGTCGTGGTTGCTCATAGATCCCTGGTATAGCCCGTAGTCATTTGATTTTGCCGAGATGTAGATGTTGGGTATGGCTGCGGCTTCGAGCTGCTGGTATTCAATCGTATTGAGGTATTGGCCGCCAATCTTCACTGTGCCTTTTTCGGCAAATATGGTTAGGGAGCCCTCCATATTGCGGGCATAGGAGCAGGTGGTAAAATTGAAATTGATGATGGCATTGTTATCGGCCCTGAGCACAAAGCTTCCGGTGTCTTCCACCTCAGTATTATGCTGGTGTGCATAGTTATGTACCCAGCCCTGTGCAGCCCCTACCGGGCCGTTGAGGTAGTACAGTATATCTACAAAGTGGCTGAACTGTGTAAAAAGGCAGCCACCGTCTTTTTCTTTTTTGCCGCGCCAGTCGCTGCCGGCATAGTAGGCATCGCCACGGTTCCAGAAGCAGTTTACCTGTATCATGTAGATACTACCTAAGTCGCCTGCGGTCATGAGTTTCTTTACTTCTTGTACAGGCGGGTTGTACCGGTTCTGTTTTACGGCAAAAATGGTTTTACCTGTTTTTTCGGCCGCGGCTATCATATTATTGCATTCCTGCACGCTTATGGCCATTGGCTTTTCAACAACTGTATGCATTCCTGCAGTGAGGCCGGCTATGGTGTGCGGCTCGTGCAGGTAGTTAGGGGTGCATACGCAGAGCACCTCGGCAGGCGTGGCGGCCAGCATTTCAGAGAGGCCGGTGTAAAAGGCTGTGCCCTCTGGCAATTTAGAGGCTATAGCCGGATTGACATCGCAAACCGCAACTAATTCGGTTTCTGGGTTCAGGGCAATCTGCTCGGCATGGCGGCAACCAATGTTCCCGAACCCGACAATTGCAAATTTGATTTTTCCGGCCATTATTGCTCAAAAGTAAAAAACCAAAACGTAAGTACAATCGAAATTGTTGTAAAGGCTGCGGATGGTAGCAATAATCAGTGCTGGGCGGCTGGCTGCAAATAGCCATCGGCAACTGTGATCAGATGTTCATCTAGCAGGGTACGCAGCAGGGCTAGTACTGTATCTTTGAGCGGGGCAGGGTAGCCGGCTAGTACCTGATCTATCCGTATAGGGGCAGATATGCCTATCAGTTCCAGAAGCTCCTTTTGCAGTTGCTGCCTGTCGGGTGGCGTACTTTGTTTCTTTGCGCAGTTGTCGCAGTGGCCGCAGTCATGCAATACGGTTTCGCCAAAATAGGTGAGCAGCAGGCGCTCCCGGCAGGTTTCCTGGTTTTCCAGAAAAGCAATCATGGCCTCAGTACGCTTTATGTGCCGCTGGCGCAGCACTTCGATCCTTTTCAGGTTGATGAGCAGATGGCGGCTGTCTACCCGGTAGTGATGAAAAAACAGCTGGGGGCCATCGCCGGGTTTTTTGTACTCCAGCACGCCCATTCGGTGCAGCTGTTCCAGCTCACTGATCACGTCTTCTTTATCCATTTTTAGCTGGCGGGCAATCGCAGTTTCGCGCACATGGGTAGGGAAATGAAATACGGTATTGTACATTCTGAGCAGGCCAATGGTGAGGTAGGCCAGTGCAGGCTGAGTGTGGGATAGGTCGTCGAGGGTAGATCGGTCGGTGGTGAACAACAATGTTGCGGGGCTATAGACGGCTTCGCTCAGTGTCCAGAGCCCTTCGCGCTCCAGCAGTTTCAGTGCATGGATGGCTTCATTGGGTTTCAGGCCAAACTTCTGGCAAAAGTCAACCAGCTCAAAAGGGAAGTACTGGTCTGGCTCGTTGCCTATAGGCACCTGCAGGTATTCTACCACAGCCTGATACACCTGCCGCAGGTAGGCTTCGGGCGGGAATTGCAATGTAATACTCTCCTGCAGCCGCTTGATGTCGGTGTTGTTATACAGCCCCAGTGCAACAGAAGGTTTGCCGTCACGTCCGGCTCTGCCGGCTTCCTGATAATAGGCTTCGGGATGCTCGGGCGCATCGTAATGCAGTACCATGCGCACATCGGGTTTGTCAATACCCATACCAAAGGCGGTGGTAGCCACCATGGCAGGGGCAGTATTGTTCATCCACAGTTCCTGCGCTTTTTCTCGTACAGGCCGCATCATACCCGCATGGTAAGCAGTTGCAGCTACGCCCGACTGGTTGAGGAACCGGCTCACAGCCTCTGTCTGTTTGCGGCTGCGGCAGTATATGATGCTGGAAGATTTGGTAAGCGCACTTAAAGTATCGCCGTTCTTGTTTTCGCTGTACCTGATGCCATAGTGAATATTGGTTCTGGCAAAACTTTGCCTGAAGACTGCTGGTTTCGTGAGCTGCAGTTGCACTGCAATATCCTGCTGCACATCGGGTGTGGCTGTTGCTGTCAGCGCCAGTACAGGCACATCGGGAAACATAGGGCGGATATCTGCAATTTTCAGATAGCTGGGCCTGAAGTCGTGCCCCCATTGTGAAATACAGTGGGCTTCATCAATAGCAATAAGGCTCAGCTCCATGTCTTCCAGATAATCTCTGAACAAATCTGTCTGTAGCCTTTCGGGCGAAACATACAGCAGTTTGTAGCCGCTGTTAATGGTGTTGTCCAGTATACGCCTGACATCAATATGGTGCAGGCCTGAGTGGATACTTTCGGCGGGGATATTCAGCTTTTTCAGGCGTTGCACCTGATCCTGCATGAGCGCAATCAGCGGTGAAATGACGAGGCAAACGCCTTCCCTGATCAATGCCGGAACCTGAAAGCAAACTGATTTTCCGCCGCCGGTAGGCAACAGCGCCAGGGTATCGGTTCCATCAAGTATGCTGGAAATAATCTCTTTCTGCAACGGCCTGAAATCATTGTAGCCCCAGTATTCAGAGAGTATTTGCTCAGGTGTTTTCAATGACAGTTTTGATTAGCCGGGCTAGAAATCAATAATGGTTTTAACCTTCAGCAATGGCATCATACCATTGTTCCATAACTGCTGTTTCAGCTCTTTGTGTTGCTCCAGTTCCCCAGTGGTTAAGGTGGGCAGCCATATACTGTTATCGAAATTGTTGGGATTATTGAGGACAAACAATGCCGAGACACCCAGTTGTGCAGGCAAAATACCTATCAGGAATACAATTTTTGGCTGGAGCGCATCCCGCAGTTTGCTCCATGAAAGTAACTCACCTGGCTTTAGCCTTATTAAATTGTATTTGTCATCAGTAAGATGGCAAGCATCTATCATTTTCTGCTGTTGTTGAAATTCGGCACTACCGGGCGCCGCTTCATTTGCCACTACCAGCACCGGTTTGGTGCCCAGGCCTGCAATGGCAGCCGGTAAATCATTCCAGAGCGGGTTAAATTTTGCGTCTACAACATCAGTTTTTATGATATTCATAAGGCCTTCATTCAGATTGATTATTTAGAAGCGTGAGCGTCAGGTTATATAAAATAAAATTAACGTTTTATGGAATTTCGGTAAATGTTGTTTCTTTGCACGAAAATCAGCACAATATTAATTTAATTCGGGCATTTATGAGCGTGAGTCCATCAGTGATAAAGGTAAATAAAACAGAGAACAGCAGGCTGCATGAAGTAGATGCATTGAATATAAATTTCGGCAAGCATTACTCTGATCATATGCTGATAGCTTATTATGAGAATGGCCAGTGGAATCCGCCGGAAATCACACCGTTTCATAATCTGTACCTGAGCCCTGCTACTACTTTCTTTCATTACGGGCAGGCTATTTTTGAAGGCGTAAAGGCATATAAGGCACCTAACGGTGATGCACTCATCTTCAGGCCTTATGATAACTGGAAGCGAATGAATAGGTCGGCAGAGCGTATGGCAATGCCGGATGTGCCTCAGGAAATTTTCATAGAAGGGATGCGCCAGCTGATAGCGCTGGACCATAAGTGGATTCCGGAATCGGAAGATACATCATTGTATATCCGCCCGTTCATGCTGGCAATCGATGAGTTTATTGGTGTGCGCCCGGCTGAGAAGTTCATGTTCATTATTATAACCAGTCCGGCAGGGCCATACTATAATCATCCTGTATCTATTTATGTGCAGGACCAGTATGTACGTGCTTTTCCGGGAGGTATAGGGTTTACTAAGGCTGCGGGCAACTACGGCATGAGCATGTACCCTACACGTGAGATCAAAAAGATGGGTTATGATCAGATTCTCTGGACTGATGGCTTTGAACATAAGTATGTGCAGGAGATAGGCACCATGAATGTGTTCTTTGTGATTGGTGATAAGGTGATTACTCCGGACATAAATACAGACGTAATACTGGAGGGTGTGACCCGTGACAGCGTTATAACATTGCTGCGCGACAAGGGCGTTACTGTTGAAGAGCGCCAGCTGAGCATTGATGAGATTGAAGAAGCCTACAAAGCAGGGCAGTTGAAAGAGGCATTTGGAACGGGTACGGCGGCATCTATTGCGCCTATTTATCAGCTTACCTACCACGACGATGTAATGACACTGCCTGCTGTTGAAACCTGGGAAATTGCCAACTGGCTGAAGCAGGAACTGGCAGATATACGTTATGGCCGTAAGGCAGATACACACGGATGGACATTTAAAGTGTAAACAGTGTATGACATTATATTTTGTGGCTGTCTTTGAAAAAGGGGCAGCCATTTTTTTTGGCACATATTTTGCTTCATGTAATTATACACACTTTATGAAATTATTCACGTTCTCCTATTTTTTCATTTTTTTACTGGCTTTTAATAAGAGCAATGATGCGGCGGCACAAGGCTGGCAATGGGCGCGTGGTAATACCGGCGATGGTATGGATGGATGGGCTGTTGCTACTGATGTGAGCGGTAATGTGTTTGCTGCGGGAATAGACTTTGGTTATTCTATGACTATTAATTTTGGTACAAAATCAATTTCCGCGCCTTATGGTTCTTCAATAATTGCTAAATACGATGGGGCCGGGAATATTTTATGGGCAAATTATGCTAGTGCATTGGTCACTCCATCAGATTCCAGCTCGTTAGGCGGCACATGGCTTTATAACATTGCAACAGACATGGACGGTAATGCGTTAATGTTTGGCAGTTATAATTCCAAGAGCCTTAAGGTGGGTGCTCTTACTTTAACAAACTCAATAGTTCCTCAGTCGCAGTATTTTCTTGTTAAGTATAGCCCCTCAGGCTTGGTTCTCTGGGCTGTAAATGGCTGTAACTCTTCACCAACCTTTGCAACGGCAGGAGCTATCTCTTATGTTCTGAGCACTGGTGGAGTGGCTGCCGATGATGCTGGTAATGTGTATGTTACTTCATATTTTTCTTCACCGACAACCAATGTTGGATCAGTGACATTAACCAACAGCGACCCTAGCGGGCTTACTTCCGACATTTATGTTGTGAAATACGACCCTTCAGGGAATTTGATTTGGGCGAGAAATTTCGGTGGTAACGGGAATGATGAAGCATACGGTATTACAGTAACTCATTTGGGTGATATATACATTGCTGGTGATTTTGGGTCTGGCTTCATGACATTTGGCACTTCTACTATTTCTAATGCTGCACTTGCTGGTGGAAAGACAGGATTTATTGCGAGATTGAACAGCTCAGGAAATGGGGTGTGGGCGTCGGCAAGTGGTGGGAATGGCAACGATTATGCCGTGGGGCTGGCATCTGATATTGACAACAATGTATTTCTAACAGGGGGATTTAAGGAGGCCAGTATTTCATTCAGCGGTACTGCGATAAGTAACCCCACGCCGGGTGACGCATCGCTTTATCTGGTGAAATTCGACCCTTCCAACAATGTGGTTTGGAATAAGACAATTTGCGAAAAAAGCCCGGTATTCAATGGTGGGGCGTGGGGCTATTCAATAGCTGTTTCGCAGTGCGGCCTGGTGTGGGTAAGCGGAGCCTTGACGGATTCTGTTATTATTGATGGGCATGTATTAAGAAAGCCGGTTAATAGCATTGATCCTATTTTTGTGGCAGCGTATACTACCGGAGGGACTTATGTTGATTGTGCGGCTTTAAGTAGTGGCGGAGATGACCAGAACGGAATTGCAGCCGACCCTATGGGTAATATATATATGTGCAGCGACTATCAGTGTAAAATTCCGTTTATAGCCGGGCCGGACACATTACCGGCAGATTCTAATGGTGAGTTGTTGTTTGTGGCAAAGTATCCGTATCAAAAAATAGTTCAGAATGTAAAGAGCTCAGTTCAATTGGTATGCGTTGAAAAAGAGCTGAAATTAAGTGCTGCCAAAGGGTTTGCGCATTATGTCTGGAGTACCGGCGCTACCACCGATGAAATAACTTATTCCGGTGGATCTGGCGTTGTTTACGTATATGGGTTCGACAGTTGTGCCGCATCTGAGACGGATTCGTTTATTATTGGCGAGACATGCACCTGCGGATTGACTTTATATGTGCCTAATTTATTTACTCCTAATGGAGACGGACAGAATGATGTTTTCTTTCCGCGAGGAGGCAATGAAATATCGCTTGTGAAATCATTCAGGGTATATGACAGATGGGGTGAGGTAGTCTTTGAAAAAAACAATATTGCTATCAATGATGCCGCCAATGCCTGGGATGGAAAATACAAAGGGATGGACCCCAGGCCGGATGTATTTGTATGGACAGCCGAGATTCAGTGCAATGATGGCAAAACAACAAACCATAAGGGTAACGTAACAATAATGAGGTAAACCTAGCAGTATGAAATTTAAACAAAAGCTTCTTTTTATTGTGCAGTTGTTACTGCCGGTGTGCAGTATGGCGCAGGCAGACATACATTTTTCGCAGTTTTATGAAACCTGTATTTTGCGAAACCCCGCACTCACAGGTGTTTCTGAAAATAACTACAAGATTACCGCTTATTACCGCAACCAATGGAACAGTGTAGCTATGCCTTATCAGACTTACCTGTTGGATGTGGAATACCGAATTAGGCTCAGGAGTACCGCCAACGATTTTCTGAGTTTTGGTATTCTTGGTTTTTCTGATAAAGCCGGCGACCTGGATCAGAAGATAACAGCTGTATATGGAGCGATCAACTATAACAAAAGCATCAGCTCCGCCAACAATTCTTACCTGTCGGTAGGGTTTACAGGCGGTTACAAACAATACAGCCTTGACCTGAGCAATGCGCGTGTGAACAATCAGTTTGTGGGAGGAATATACAGCGCCAGTAACCCTACTCTGGAAACTTTTCCGGTACCTAAGCGAAGCAATTACGATGTGGGTGCAGGTGTCAGCTACAATTTTACTCCGGGTTTTGAGAAGCGTACTACCTATTTTCTGGGTGTATCAGGATACCATTTCAACCAACCTAAGTTCTCTTACTACAACAATGGGTTTACTGAAAACATCAGGTGGAATGCCAATGCAGGGCTTGTATCAAAGCTGGACGAAAGGTATATGCTGCAGGTGCCGGTTAATTTTGCATTGCAGGGTACCTATCAGGAAATCATTTTCGGAGGGTTATTCGGCTGGCATTCTTTTACTGCCACTACTGACCCTAATTTTGAAATATATGCTGGTGCCATGTACCGGATCAGTGATGCCATAGTGCCGGTGGTAAAGCTCAGGTATAAAAACTTTGGGATTGGCATGAGCTATGATGTAAATATTTCCAGCCTGCATAATGCCAGCAAGCTACAGGGCGGTTATGAACTCACGCTTACACTGTCAGGCAACTATCCAAAAGATCCGGAATACCGGATGACTGTATGCCCCAGATTCTAGATCAAGCCATTTAAGCCGCACCAATCATAGTTGTTTTTTAATAAAACCAAACCAATTATTAATTTAGAGTGTCTATATTACCGAACACTATACCACTGAACGCACAACCTGCCACTGCATGAGGATAACCCATACTCTGCTTGTATTGTTTTGGGCTTTTCTTTTCTCGACTCCGTCTTTCTCGCAGGATTGGGTGTGGGGAAGATGCAATACAGGCGGAGCCTCGATGGATGGCTGGCCTGTAGCTACAGATAAGGCGGGAAATGTATTTACAGCCGGAATACGGTGGGATTCAAATCCGGCTGTTTTTGGTACTATTACAGTTCCCAACACAGGTGTTACCGGTTCGTGGTATCAGCCTATTGTTGTGAAATATGATGCGGCTGGCAACTGCCTTTGGGCTAAAGGGGCAACCTATGGAGATGCCAGAGTAATAGGGCTGGCAGTAGATCCGGATGGTAATGTCATTATGCTGGGGTCGTTCAGGAGCCAGTACCTGAAATTTGGAAGCATCCTGCTTACAAATGCTTACCAGCCTGATGAACAGTATTTTGTTGCAAAATATGATCCTTCGGGGAATGAGCTTTGGGCATTGAGTGGGGGTAATGCACAGCAGAGCTTTTATACGGTACCGGGTTTTGCACCTATTCTGGGGCTGGGTGCCATAACAACAGATGCCCATAACAACATTTACATCACTGCAAACTTCCACAGACCAGTTGCGGCTATCAATCCCGGAACGGTACTTACAAATGCCAACGCTGCTGGAACAACCGATGATATACTGCTGGTTAAGTGTGGCCCGGCTGGTGATATGGTGTGGGCAAGGCGTTTTGGCGGTAATGGCAATGACGATGCCTATGGAATGACCGTTACTCCGGCAGGTGATATTTATATCTCAGGTATGTTTAGTTCGCCTGCGCTCAATTTTGGATCAGTTGCTATTTCAAATGCCGGACCTAATCAGGTTGCATTCATTGCCCGGCTGGATAATTCCGGCAATGGCTTATGGGCTAGTGCCAGCGGAGGAACATGCAAGGAGTTTGCTATGGGGCTTGCATCAGACCTGTCGAATAACGTTTATCTGACTGGGGGATTGAACGAGAGTAGTATCAGCTTTGCCGGAACAACGATCAGTAATCCGTCGCTGGTCAATTCTATTGCCTACCTTTTAAAATTTGACCCGGCAAATAATGTTGCATGGATGAAGACATTTGCATCGCCATACGATAATGGCAGAGCCTGGGGATATGCAGTAGCTACATTGGCATGCGGCGATGTGTGGGTAACAGGCTCTATGACCAAAAGCGACAGCGTGACTGACACTGCGGGCAAGATACCCATCGCTGTGAATGTTGATGGGCATATAGTATCAGTACCTCCATGGAGTAATGATCCGATATTTGTTGCCGGTTTCAGTTCGTCTGGCACATTAATTAATGCGTCGGCGCTGATGAGTGGAGGTGACGACCAGAACGGAATAGCCTGCGACGGGGTGGGAAATGTGTATATGTCGGCGGATTATTACGGCAACAAACAGTTATCTGTAGCCAATGATATACTTCCGGCTGACAGTTCAACAATTGAAGTAATGTACATTGCTAAGTATGCGCCCCGGAATCTCAACGGATCAACATTCTTACATAAAGATTCAACGCTGTGTTACAATAAAGGCCTTACGATTTATGCGCCGCCGGGTTTTTCAAGTTATTTATGGAGCAATGGCCATAGTGGTATTACCTTTGCTGTTTCGGATACCGGAGTTTTCTGGGTGACTGCGCAGGATAGCTGTGCATCGGCTTTGCATGATACGTTCAGAATAGACGGCATTTGCGATTGCAACCGTACCCTGTTTGTACCCAACTCATTTACACCTAACGGCGATGGTCAGAATGACCTTTTTTATCCGAGGAGTGGTGCAGGTGTAATCAAGATTACTTTGTTTCAGGTATACAATCGTTGGGGAACGTTGCTGTTTGAACGAGAAAATGTATTGCCTAATGACATAAACGCCGCATGGGATGGCTCTTATCAGGGGGGTATTCCGTTGCCGGATGTATATGTATACGTGGTGGAAGCAGTGTGCGAAAACGGCAGGGCGCTGAGTAAAAAGGGGAGTGTAACAGTAATAAGGTAAGCCTATGAAAAGAATTATTGTTTACGTGCTGATACTAACCTGTGCGGTGCATACCAATGGCGTTGCGCAGGCAGATATCCATTACTCTCAGTTTTACGAAACTGCGCTGTTGAGGAATCCGGCACTTACGGGTGTATTTGATAAGAATTACAAGGTAAGTGCGTACTACCGCAGCCAGTGGAGTAGCATTGCTAGTCCGTACCAGACACTACAGATAAGCGGAGAATACCGTTTGTCTATGGGACATAACTCCAATGACTTTCTTAGTTTAGGTTTGCTGGGTTACAATGATATAGCCGGAGAACTGGAGCAGAAAATTACCGGCGGATACCTATCACTGAATTATAACAAGAGCATCAACACAAATAACAACTCTTACCTTTCTGTTGGCTTTGTGGGTGGGGCACTACAATACACTTTCGACCCATCAAAAGCAACATTTGACAATCAGTTTCAGGCAGGAGTTTATGATCCTACAAACCCTTCTCTGGAGAATATACCTGAGCCGCGCATGAATATTACAGATGTTGGTGCTGGTATCAATTACAATTTTACGGCGGGTAGGTCTCAGGAGGCCACTTATATGTTTGGCGCATCCGGGTATCATTTTTCGCAGCCGTTGTTTTCTTATTTTAAAATATTCAGCTATACGCAGAATATAAGATGGAATTTAAACGCAGCCATGGTGCGGGAGCTTAATGAGCATGTAACGCTACAGGCGCATGCAAACTATGCCCAGCAGGGAAGTTACAGTGAGATTATTGCCTCTGCTCTGCTGGGCTGGCGGACCTTTGAAGCATTTTCTGAAACTTTTTTTGAGATTTACGGAGGGGTAGGATACCGGTTTCAGGACGCAGTAGTACCCGTTGTGAAAATAAGGTACAGGCGTGCTTCATTTGGCCTTAGCTATGATGTCAATACATCAAAACTAAAGAAAGCCAGCAGTGCTCAGGGCGGCCTTGAAATAACCGCCACTATTACCGGAAACTACCCGCCGAGCAGGGGCGCGTACCGAAAAACGGTTTGCCCTAGGTTCAATTGATCTTAATATTCATTGGCGAAGTATAATTTTGTAGTTTCAAATGGCTGGATTAAATAATTGTTTCAGGTACAAATTTTGAATTATTTACATGATTTAGCGTACCTTTGCACTCTCAAAAAAATAAGATAGTGTTTTTGTAGTGACTTTTTGATTGTTCAGAAAGGCTATTCGCTCTATGAGGCATCCATAAAAAATGATTACAGTTAATAATTTATCGCTTCGCTACGGCAAGCGTGTGCTTTTCGAAGAAGTTAATATCAAGTTTACAGAAGGGAATTGCTATGGCATTATAGGTGCCAACGGTGCCGGTAAGTCTACGTTTCTAAAGATCATATCTGGTGAAATTGATCCAACGACCGGCAGGGTAGATATCAGTAAGGGGCAGCGCATGAGCGTGCTGAAGCAAAATCGCAATGAGTTTGACGAAATCACAGTGTTGGAAACCGTGATACGCGGAAATACCACCCTATATGAAGTAATGACAGCCAAGGATGCATTGTATGCTAAGGAAGATTTTAGTGAGGAAGACGGTATAAAAGCGGGCGAGCTGGAAGGGCTGTTTGCAGAGATGGACGGCTGGAATGCCGAAAATGATGCAGCTACCTTGCTCAGCAACCTTGGAATAAAAGAAGATTTTCACCATAAGCTGGTAAAAGAACTTGACGGCAATCAGAAAGTGCGCGTATTGTTGGCACAGGCAATTTTCGGGCATCCTGATATTTTGCTGTTAGATGAGCCTACCAACGACCTGGATCTGGAGACCATAGGCTGGCTGGAGGATTTTCTGGCTGATTACGACAAGATTGTACTTGTTGTATCGCACGATCGTCACTTCCTTGATTCGGTATGTACTCACGTTGCAGATATAGATTTTGGTAAGATTAATATATTTACAGGTAACTATTCGTTTTGGTACGAGTCTAGCCAGTTATTGCTGAAACAGAGAAGTGATCAGAACAAAAAAGCCGAGGACAAGATTGCAGAATTGAAGGAGTTCATTGCGCGCTTTTCGGCCAATGCATCTAAGTCTAAGCAGGCAACCAGCCGAAAGAAAGCATTGGATAAAATCAAACTGGAAGACATGCGTCCTTCTAACAGGAAGTACCCGGCAATATTGTTCAACAATCAGGTGCGAGAGGCAGGGGATCAGATTCTGGAGGTGAAAGACCTGACCAAATCGCTGAACGGGGAGCTGTTGTTTAAGAATATTTCGTTTGATCTGAAGCGTGGTCAGAAAGTATCAGTTCTTTCATCTAATTCATTGGCTATTAATGCCTTTTACGAGATACTTGCAGGAAATGATCAAGACTTTACTGGCTTTTATAAGTGGGGTGTTACCGTAACACCGGCTTACCTTCCGGCTGATAACTCATCATTCTTTAAAGATGATGATAATAATCTGGTAGACTGGCTGAGGCAGTTTTCTGAAGAAAAAGATGAAACATTCATCCGGGGTTTCCTGGGCAGGATGTTGTTTACAGGGGAGGAGACATTGAAAAAATCTACCGTATTAAGCGGGGGTGAAAAGGTGCGTTGTATGCTTAGTCGTATGATGATGGTAAAAGGTAATGTGTTGCTATTCGATGAACCAACGAACCACCTGGATCTGGAGAGTATTACTGCTCTGAACAATGGGATGAAAGATTTTAAAGGAACGATTCTGTTCTCATCCAGGGATCATGAGCTGTCTAACACGGTAGCCGACAGGGTGCTGGAGCTTACGCCAAGTGGTCTTATAGACAGAGAGATGAGTTTTGATGAATATATGAAGAGCGACAAGATCAAGGCGCTGAGAAAAGAAATGTACGGTGGTGTATTGGCTTGATATTGAATTGTTTGTGCAATATTATTTGAAGTGAAGTCCTGATATTTCGGGACTTTATTTTTTTGTACAACAAACATTTTTCAGAGTTGCCCGAAGGAAAGGGAATATTTTTAACAAAATGGTCGGCAGGCAATTTTTTAAAAAGCAGTAAGTTTATCAAACCAAAAATCAGTGAGTTGAAAAAACCGAATCACATTGTATTTGTTTTGATTGTTTGTCTGGGTATGGCATCATGCAGTGCCTCGAAAAAGACGGCTGAAAGATTGCCCGGCAACTGGCAGCCGGTGCCAATTACAGTTGATGGAAAAAACAATGACTGGCCGTTGCCACACCCCGATTATGACGAAAAGGCAATGCTAGGGTACGCGATTTCTAATGACAAGGAAAATCTATATATAGTTATTGAGACGGGTGACCTTGCCACACAGCTAAAGATATTACAGGGCGGTCTTACCGTTTGGATAGACAGAAAGGCTGAGAAAAATGAAGAAACAGCAATCAATTATCCCATCCCGCAGGAGAAAGACAAAAACAAAACAAAAGGGAAGCGCAGGCCCAATATGTATGGCACCGGGCCGGACAAAGTGAGGATAATGCTGGAAGACAGGGTAGCCGAAGCGATGAAAGAAGCGACCGAATACTCACTTCAGGGATTTAAGGCATGTAATCTGCAGTACCCGGTTGGTGAGACTGACTCGTGTGGTGTAAAGGTCCATATGGCATTAGATGCTGATAATGAACTGGTATGGGAAGCTGTGATACCTTTCAAGTCTTTTTATTATAAATCAGAACTTACGAGAGCAGATAAAGGCAGGGCACTGAGTATCTGTATAGAAACAACCGGACAGGAACCGGGTGCTGACGACGCACAAATTGTGGGTGCCGGTAGCTCTAATACCAGTGCAAGCCGGCCCCGGCCAGCCATGAGTTTTGGCGTAGGTGGTATGGGCTTCGGTATGCAGACGGGTGGGGGAGGAACCCGGCCTGCTGACCCTAATGCGGGCATTATGGAGCCACTTAACAAAAGCACAAAGACCTGGAAAAAATTCGGGCTTGGCTTTCAATAATCCAAGTTTGGGCCAGGCAATTACAGGTCGGGTTTGTTAGAACAAACATTTGGCAATATCTTTCCGTTTGAAATTATGAAACTGTCGTTTTTATCAAGGCAACTGCTCATACTGGGCGCTATCTGTGTTGTAACTTTTATTTGTTTCCAGTACACACAGTATAACCAGTTTACCAACTGGGACGACGATTTTTATGTAACACATGATAAGTATATCACTTCGTTTTCCAAAGAGAATCTGAAAGTGATATTCACGGAGGATATTACAAAGAACAACTACCACCCGCTGTGCATGCTATCGCTGGCAGTCAACTATCATTTTTCGCAGCTGGATCCCAGGGGGTACTATTTAACGAATATCTTTATTCATATTGCAAATGTCATTTTGGTTTTCTTTCTGATGGCAGCACTGTGCAGGAGGCTGAAAGCAGATGACACCAGTATATTATTTATTGCGGGTTTGGGGGCATTATGGTTCGGGGTACATCCTATGCATGTAGAGTCTGTGGCATGGATAGCGGAGCGTAAAGATGTACTTTATGCATTCTTTTATTTTGCTGGGATGCACACCTATCTGCGGTACATTAATGAGGATAAAAAACAATGGGTGTGGTATGCGGTTACTTTCCTGTTGTTTGTGGCATCGTGCCTGTCTAAACCAATGGCGGTTGTTTTTCCATTTTCAATATTGTGCCTGGATGTGCTGCTGAAAAGAACCTGGAGCAAACGACTGATAGCAGAGAAAATTATATTTTTTCTGGCCTCGCTGGTGTGTGGGTCCATGGCGTTTTATACGCAAAATAAAACCGGTGCAATAGCTGCTTTCAATACACTATCAATATTTGAACGAATTATGTATGCGGGTTACGGCTACATGATGTATATATCCAAGCTGTTCAATCCTACTTATCTATCCACTTTTTATCCTTACCCTTTCAGGTATACTTCAGGGTATTTGCATCAGGTATTTTACTTCGCACCGCTATTTGCAATCGCCAGCATAGCATTGCCACTCTGGTATACCTGGACAAAGAAACGCGAATACTTCCCGGTGGTGGCTTTTGGTATTGGATACTTTGTGGCTAATGTCATGTTTATCCTTCAGTTTGTATCTGTCGGTGCTGCTATTATGGCCGACCGTTATTCATATGTGGCCTACTTTGGTTTATTGTTCCTGTTGTTTTACTTGCTCAATGAGGTGAGAAAGAGATTCCCTGCAGCAAAAATGGCTTTGCTTGGGCTGCTGTTATTAGCATCGGGAGGGCTGGCATATGGCTGTTATCAGCGCACATTTGTATGGCATGATTCCGAATCGTTGCTTACAGATGCTATCGAGAAATATCCTTTTAAGAAAGACCCTGACCAGCCGCACGATGGTAAAAATACAGGTATTGCAGCACTCTCTTATAAGTGGCGTGGTAACTATTATCTCGAAAAAGGAGAGCTGGACAAGGCACTGGAAGACTACGATGTGTTGCTGGTTGTGCGTCAGGCAGATGCCAAGGTGCTTGAACGAATGGCTGTGATATATGCCGCGAAAAAGGATTATCAGAAGTCAATGGAGCTGTTTGACAGGTCGCTGGATGAACAGAATAATGTATATAAAACTTATCTCGACAGGTCGCTGGTTTTTCTGGAGATAGGAGATACAGTTAAAGCGCTGAAGGATTATGTGATTTCCTGTCAGCTAAACCCCAAATCGGAGCAGATCATGTCCGATAGTAGTTTTCTGGCAGTGCAGCGGCAGGCATTTGATGCGGCATTGAGTAGATACAATATGTTGCTGAAGCTCAATACCAATAATCCGTTTTTCTATTTTTACAGAGGTGTGGCGTTGTATAGCAAGGGCTTTGTGGAGTCTGCAATTGCTGACTGGGAGATTGCGGTAAAATTCAATAATGCAGATACGAGGAAGGCAGCCTCTAATAATTTATGTGTAGCATACGACGGAATAGGAGATGCAAAACGTGCCCTCTATTACCTCGATATTGCCATAGCCACCGGCAACACTCCGAAACCTGAATTTGCTGCGGGAATAAGAGAAAAGGCGAAGAATGCGAAGTAGAAAAGGCGGCCACTATGGTTTTGCAATATTTTGTCATTTTTGTGTGAATATTTAGTAAATACCTACCCCTCAATTTGCAATACTTTACCTTTGCAGTAATTCAATCAGGGGAATCAGAATAAAGCATGAGCATAATCAGTCCGGCATTTAAAGGGTTTATCAAGTTGCGCCAGAGCGCAATTGATAACTTTATGCACAACCCGATAGATACTCAGCAACAAGTATTCAACCACCTGATCGGGTCGGCGCAGTTTACTGAATACGGCAAGAAATACAACTTTGAGCGAATAGATAATATAGCTGAATTTCAAAAAGATGTTCCTATCAATGATTATGAGTCGCTAAAACCCTACATTCAGCGCATATTTGAGGGTTCCCAGAATATCTTATGGACATCTCCCATAACGTGGTTTGCCAAGTCGAGCGGCACTACCAGCGACAAAAGTAAGTTCATACCGGTAAGTAAAGAGTCGCTGGATGATACACATTTCAGGGCAGGGAAGGATGCGCTGGCACTATACCTGCTTGAGAACCCGCAAAGTGATGTTACATCGGGCAAATGCCTTGTGCTTGGTGGCAGCCATCAGATTAACCAGATGAATGCGGCTTCTTTCTTTGGCGATATTTCGGCAGTAATGCTACAAAATATGCCACTTGCCGGACAATTGTTCCGCCTTCCGGAGCTGTCTATAGCGCTTATGAATGAGTGGGAAGAGAAAATAGAGCGGATGGCGCATAGCACTATAAAAGAAAATGTGACCTATATAGCCGGTGTGCCGACGTGGACCATAGTGCTTATAAAGCGGATATTTGAAATTACTGGTACCAACAATCTGCTGGATATTTGGCCCAACCTTGAATTATACCTTCATGGAGGTGTGAATTTTACGCCTTACCGCAGGCAGTTTGAACAGTTCATTCCATCGCCCAGAATGGCATACAGGGAGACGTACAATGCGTCGGAGGGCTTTTTTGCCGCACAGGACAGGGAAGATGAAGAAGGAATGCTGCTTTTCCTTAATCACGGCATCTTTTACGAATTCATGCCCATGGAAGAGTACGGTGCAGAACACCCTAAAACGCTAACACTTAAAGAAGTTGAGTTATATAAGAACTACGCGTTGGTGATCAGTACTAATGGAGGGCTATGGCGGTACCTTGTTGGAGATACGATACAATTTACATCCCGTTCGCCATTCAGAATAAAAGTAACCGGCAGGCTGAAACATTTTATAAATGCATTTGGTGAAGAACTGATCGTAGACAATGCTGATAATGCAATTGCTATTGCATGTGCTGAGACTGGTGCCGTGGTTGTTGACTATTCTGCTGCGCCGGTGTATATGACCGGTGAAAATACAGGTGCTCACGAGTGGATTATAGAATTTGAATACCTGCCAGTGCCGCTCGAAACTTTTACTTCATTGCTCGACACTTCTTTGCAGGCAATCAATTCTGATTATGAAGCTAAGCGCCACAAAGACATGGCATTGCGGATGCCGATAGTCCACCAGATGCCCAAAGACGGTTTTAAAAAATGGCTCAAAGACAAGGGCAAACTAGGTGGGCAAAACAAGATTCCACGGCTCTCCAATGAGCGAACTTACCTGGAACAGATGCTACGGTACATTGTTTCCTCTTCCTGATTTTTTATCTGGTTGTATTATAACGCCGGCAGTGCCTCCAGAACTATCAGAATCAATTTGGCAAACGGTGTAAAGGCAACAACGGACGAGGTTAAGCCCATCCCTGGATGTATTTGTGCTTCAACGAGAAGGGTGACTCTGTACGGTACAATGTTGATCAGGTAAAGAAGGTCATTTATGATCTGGACTATGATTATGACGATACGCCATGCCAGCCAACCAAAGAAGAAAAAGCTAAGCTGGTGGCAGCTCCGTTGCATGCCGATACACTTGTTAACAAGAAAATAGGCAAACTGATTGGCAAAAAAGCCGAAATAATCTCTGTTGAAGCAGCTCCTGTAAAAACAAAAATGCACAAGACAGCGGCTCCGAAATGGAAAAAAGCATATGTTACAGTGACAGTCTCTTTTAAGGAAGAGCCAATTTGGGGATATCAGGTTTATATTAATTTACCAGCTGGCGCTAAGCCAGATGTCGCCAGTGATTATTTTGCCGGATCAATGAATTTCTTCGATGCAGGAATGATGATGTATGGTATGGGTGGAGCCATGGGGATGAATTCAACTGGTACCAAAGAGTTCGTTTTTGATTTGACTGATGAATTCCTAGCCACCAAAGCACTAGACAAAAATAAGTTTGATGTAACAATCATTCCACAAAAACCGGAATCTGCTCCTATTACAATTGAGAATGTAACGGTTACTTTGGAATAATAAACGGTTGTGATATATAGAGAACAGGCTGGTTCTTTTTACCCACAGCCTGTTCTTTTTTTATGCACCATATAGGATACATTTTACCAGAGTTTCTTAGTGCCCGCAATTGATACGCTCCTCAATATAGACCGCAATTCGTTTTGCTGCAGCCCGGTGAGGCTGGCCTTGGGAATCAGGTTTACCGCCTGTGGTGTCTGATAGATGATAAAGAACTGTTTCAGCTCTTCTATTTTGAAAACTTTGCTCCAGTCCAACTCTGAATTGAATGATTCTCCGGCGGTAATTATCTTTTCGTTGTTAAAAGTATAGGCGATCTGCTCGTGCAGGCGGAGGTGGCCCGCGAAAGCTTTTTTTGATGACGAATACACCGAAAACGGTAACACCAGGGTAATGATCAGCCCGAAAATAAGTGTGGGATAGGCGCCCATATCGCCGGTGGGAATGTTAACCCCGGCCGCTACAAGTGCCCCCAGCGTGAGGTTCAACAGCCCGATAATGCTGAGGAATATCATAATGGGTTTGCGGTAGGTTATGGTGAACATAAGGCGGGTATAATCCTGTTCTGTGATTTTTGTGTTGATAGTCATTGCCGGAAAATTGATGATCAAGGTAAAAGTACAGAGTTATTTCTAACTGTCTGGTGCCTGTTCAATCAAACAGAATTAACTGCTGTGGTACCGGGTGATAATTGGGTTCCGCTCGCTTCAATGTATTTCTTGTTATATGCAGTGGTGTTTTGCCGGAAAGGTAATGACACCAACCATTGCCGCAAATATGGATATTAAAGGTCGTCTATCGCTTGCTTCTTTACTGTCGCACTGTTAATTTTATCAAAGTATAATAGTTTAACAAAGCAACTTGTTACACCGTTGTGGTCAATTGTAAGCTGAATACTTCCTTTATCGGTTTCCCAGATGGAAAAATACTTGCAACGGTCGAATTTCACTTCATACATGTTAGAAGCGTCGTCTTCTCGTTTAAACTTACTCTCAAATTTTTCTACCACATTAGATGGTTTGCCATATTTCTCAGTTAGCATCTGTTTTAGGTCAAAATAATTCCCTGATAGTGTTGACCATGTGTCTTGGTCTTGAAAGATTACCCCAATTTTATGAACCAAATTACTCTTGTTTAATGTTGAAACACCAACATGACAATCTTTATAACCTGCGAAATCACCTTGCAGTATTGCAGTCCCATCTTTTGTAGTTAAGTGTTTAAATCCATTTTGTTTCATTTTAACAATGTACTGTTCAAGTGTTCCATCGAGCGGAACGCCTTTAAAGGTCAAATGATTGGAATGGTCTGCGTTTGTCTGCGCAAATGCAATGCAAAAAGTCAAACTTAAAAATAGACTCATGAAGTTTCTTTTCATTTTGATGTGTTTTAGGTTAGTATTCTTGGTACGTCCACAATCCTTTTTATGCCCCTATAGTCGGGCTAATTTATCCTACACTTGGTATGGTAAGTACAATTATTGGTTATAAGTTACAAGTTTTTCTCACGAAAGCGCAACAATGACAAGAACGAAAATCTACCTCGCTGAGTGCTAATTCTCACGAAATTTCTCCCTTCAATCCTCTTCGACCCCTGTAATGATTCTAGTTGAACCTGTTCGTTATCGAACTTTTTTTAATGCAAAAACATCTTCTCCCCGGCTAAGATGGAGGTGTGCAGGTGGTTCTCGGCGGGTGGGATGGGGCAGGAGAATCCTTCGGAATAAGCGCAATAAGGATTATAACATTTGTTGAAATCAAGCACTATTTTTCCGTCATGTATGTCTTTCACAGAGAGGTCTATGTAGCGGCCTCCGGCATAGGTGGTCTCATAGTTGGTTTCGTCGTTAAACATGATAAAGAGTTCATCCTGAGCGGTGATGTCTGAGAGCATGTTCACCATCTGGTAAGCGTGCAGTGTAAAGGTGTCGGTGCCCAGTTTGAAATGCAGTGCGCCATACTCCCTGAAGGATTTGTTCTTGCCGCTGTGGGTGGGTACCATAAAGGGTTTGCTTCCTGGAGTTTCGGTAAAGGTAGCCATCACAGCATATTGATGATCAGGTGGATAGAAGTTGATGTACTTAGACTGCAATGGTTTCACCGGCTGCCGTTTTTCGGCCAGCAGTTCGGCAACATATTTGGCACGAAACTGCTCAATACCCTCGGCATACGACTGCCCCAGCAGAGTATGCACACTGGCCAATACCAGGCATATAATAATAGTAAACCGCATGTGTCTCGGGCAGTAATTATTTGCTGATGGCTGCAATACCGGGCAGTTCCTTGCCCTCAAAATACTCGAGCATTGCACCGCCGCCGGTTGATACATAGCTTACTTTATCGGCATAGCCAAACTTGTTGACAGCCGCAACACTGTCGCCCCCACCTACCAATGAGTAGGCTCCATGTTTGGTAGCTTCTACTACAGCCTCGGCAATAGCCTTGGTGCCATGTTGGAATTTATCCATTTCAAATACACCCATCGGCCCGTTCCAAAGAATGGTTTTGGACTGGCTAATCACTTTTTTGAAATGATCTATGGCCATATTGCCTATATCCAGCCCCATCCATCCGGCAGGAATCTCTAAGCTCAGCGCAGAAGAAGTAGCGGCATCGGCTGCAAATTTATCAGCAATGATACTGTCGGCCGGCAGGTGAATGGTGACCCCTTTTTCGTCTGCTTTTCTGATTAGTT